>JASHVW010000351.1 GCA_030044395.1 Verrucomicrobiia bacterium | reverse complement strand
GGACGACGAGACGAAAAGAAAGGTAGAAGTAATAAAATGGCTGAGATTGGAACATTAGTGGAAGAGCTGAGCAAGTTGACGGTGCTTGAAGCCGCCGACCTCGTGAAACAATTGGAGACCAAATGGGGCGTTTCCGCCGCGGCGCCCGTCGCGGTGGCGGCTGCTCCCGGTGCTGGCGCCGGTGGCGCCGCGGCGCCCGCCGCGGCTGCCAAGGACACGTTTGACGTGATTCTGGCTTCTGTTCCGGCGGACAAAAAGATTGCCGTGATCAAGGCGGTTCGCGAAGTGAAGGCGGGTTTGGGTCTCGCGGAAGCGAAGGCTTTGGTGGAAGGGGCGCCCAAGCCTGTGCTGGAGGGAGCGAACAAGGCCGACACCGACGCAGCCAAGAAAAAGCTCGAAGATGCTGGCGCGAAGGTGGAAGTGAAGTAGATTACCATGCGGGGCGGCGTTTTGGAGCGCCGCCCCAATCCAAATTTTTGCGAATATTTAGGATACGAATTGGTTAAAATTGAATTTTGGTTTAAGCGGGCTTGCTGCTGAACGCGGCAGGCTCACTTATTGTCGTTAAACAAATGAATCATTCACGTCATCCCCGTCGTTCGAGGATGAAGATGATAGAAAAAGGTCAAAATGCCATCGCGAATCACTGAAAGAATCAACTTCGGCAAGATCAAGGAAATCACCGCGCCGCCGAACATGATTGAATTGCAGACAAATTCCTACAAGGAGTTTTTGCAAGCCGAGACGCCGCCGAAGAAGCGGGACAAGAACAACGGGCTGGAGGCGGTTTTTCGCGAAGTATTTCCGATTGAGAGCTACGACGCCAAGTGCATGCTGGATTACGATTCCTATGAAATTGGCGAGCCGAAGGTGGACTGGCTCGAATGCCTGCGGGAAGGCCTGACCTACGGGGCGCCGCTTTACGTGACTTTTCTGCTAAAGGAAGAGGGGAAAAGCGGGAAAGAAGAGAAAGTTTTCATGGGCGAATTGCCCCTGATGACTCCGCAAGGCACCTTTGTCATCAATGGGGCCGAACGCGTGGTGGTTTCACAATTGCATCGTTCACCGGGTATTGCCTTCGAGGCCGCGCAGCATCCGAACGGAAAATTGCTTCACAGCTTTCGGGTGATTCCCGATCGCGGCTCATGGTATGAGGCGCAATTTGACACCAGTGATTTGCTATACGTTTATCTGGACCGCAAGAAGCGGCGGCGGAAATTTTTGACAACAACCTTTTTCCGGGCGTTGAGTTTTTTGGATCATGAGGAGAAGGAGAAAGGCTCGAAATCGAAGGACAACGGCGGGACGACCCGTGGCACGGACGAGGAAATCCTCAAGCTGTTTTACGAGGTCAAGGATGTCTCGGTCAAAGAAGCGGAAAAGTTGGACGACTTGCAGAATCATGTTCTGACCCAGGACGCCGCTGACGCCGACAAGGGCCTCGTCGTGGCGCGCGCCTTCGAGCCCCTCTCCAAGGCAGTGGTCAAACAAATCGCCGAGCTCGGTGTTGACAAAATCAAAGTCGTGGACACTTCGGTGGACGAAGGCGTCATGATCAAATGCCTCAAGAAGGACCCCGCGAAGAATGAGGACGAAGCGTTGAAAGACATTTATCGCCGGCTCCGTCCGGGTGACCCGCCGACGGCGGCGAATGCCCGCGCCCTGCTCAAGCGTCTATTCTTCGACCCCAAGCGATACGATTTGGGCCGCGTAGGACGTTACAAAATCAACCAAAAGCTCGGTCTCAAGGACAATGATTCGCGGATTCTCACCAAGTCCGACCTGGTCGCAGCGACGAAGTATTTATTGCGCCTGAAGAAGGGGGAAGGTTCGCTTGATGATATTGACCACCTGGGCAGCCGCCGCATCCGGACGGTGGGAGAGTTGCTTGCCAACCAGTGCCGGGTGGGACTGGCGCGCACCGAACGGCTGGTCAAGGAGCGGATGACGTTGTTCGACCAGAGCGTCGAGCAGATGATGCCCCAGAAGCTAATCAATCCGAAGGCGCTCTCGGCAGTCATTCGCGATTTCTTTGGCCGTTCCCAATTATCGCAGTTCATGGACCAGATCAATCCGCTGGCGGAGTTGACGCACAAGCGGCGCCTTTCGGCACTCGGACCTGGCGGGCTTTCACGGGATCGCGCGGGTTTTGAAGTCCGCGACGTTCATCCGTCGCACTACGGTCGGATTTGCCCGATTGAAACGCCGGAAGGCCCCAACATCGGATTAATTGCATCGCTGGCGACATTTGCCCGCATCAATGAATTTGGCTTTCTGGAGACGCCATATCGCAAGGTTAAAGACGGGCGGGTGTTGGAAGACATTGAATACCTCACCGCCGACCGTGAAGAGCAATACATCGTTGCGCAGGCAAATTCGCCGGTTGACGGGCGCGGACATTTCACAACTGAACGCGTCGTTTGCCGCGCGCGCGGCGAATTTGTGGATGTTGAGCCTGAAAAGGTCCATTACATGGACATTTCGCCGAAGCAATTGGTTTCCATCGCAGCGAGTCTCATTCCGTTCCTGGAGCACGACGATGCGAACCGGGCGCTGATGGGCTCCAACATGCAACGCCAGGCGGTACCGTTGCTGGTCACCGAAGCGCCGTTTGTGGCGACGGGTTTGGAAGACCGCGTGGCGCGGGATTCGCGGGCGGTGGTTGTCTCTGATGAAAGCGGAAAAGTGGCATCCGTTGCCGGCGACCACATTATCATCACGGAAGATGGGAAGTTGCCGGAGACGAAGAAGAAGATCAAGCATGATCCTGAAAAGGGCGTTTGGGTTTATCCGATCCGTAAATTCATGCGCTCGAATGCGGCCACGTGCATCAACCAAAAGATTCTGGTTCACAAAGGGGAGCATATCCGAAAAGGCCAGGTCATCGCCGACGGTCCTTGCACCCAGAACGCCGAATTGGCGCTCGGTCGCAATGTCCTGGTGGCATTCATGCCTTGGAACGGCTATAACTTCGAGGACGCCATTCTCATCAGCGAGAAAATTGTCAAGGAAGACATCTTCACTTCAATTCATATTGACGAGTTTGAGGTGGCGGCGCGGGACACCAAGCTGGGGCCGGAAGAAATCACGCGGGACATTCCCAACCTTGGTGATGAGGCGTTGAAAAACCTTGGGCCGGACGGTGTTATTCGAGTCGGCGCGGAAGTCAAGCCCGGGGACATTCTCGTGGGCAAAATCACACCCAAGTCAGAGACGGAACTGGCACCGGAAGAACGTTTACTACGCGCCATCTTCGGAGAAAAAGCCGCGGACGTTAAAGACACTTCGCTCAAAGTACCATCGGGAACGTATGGTATCGTGATGGACGTAAAGGTTTCGTCGAAGAAGGAAGGAGAAAAAGCCACTCGTTCGGCGGCGACCGAGGAGAAGCGCCATGCGAAACAGATTGAAGACGAACACAAAAAGAAAGTCGGCGAACTGGAAGACCAATTGACGGAAGCGTTGAGCAACATATTGCTCGGCGAAAAAATTCCGCTCGACGTTGTGAATTCGGAAACGGGCGAAATCATCATCCCGGCCAACCGCAAAATTACCAAGACGCTGTTGCGAAAGCTCGCGACGGTCTATGACCGCATTGAAATTGATCCATCGCCCATCCGCAACAAGATTACCGAAATCATCGGGCAGTTCAAAAAGAAGTTTGACGACGTGCAGATGCAATATGACGAGGAAATCGAGCGTGCCGAGGCCGGCGAGGGCGTCGAGAGCGGCATTGTCAAATCGGTGAAGGTATATATTGCCTCCAAACGGAAACTGTCGGTCGGTGACAAGATGGCCGGCCGCCACGGAAACAAAGGCGTCGTAGCGCGGATCGTCAAAGAAGAGGATATGCCCTTCCTGGCGGATGGAACGCCGGTGGAGATTGTGCTGAACCCGTTGGGTGTGCCATCGCGCATGAACGTCGGCCAGGTGCTGGAAACGCACTTGGGTTGGGCGGCAAAGTTGCTGGGTTTAAAATTTGCCACTCCGGTGTTCGACGGCATCAAGGAGAAAGACATCCGCAATTACTTGAAGGACGCGAAGCTGCCGGAACATGCCAAAACCCATCTTTACGACGGGCGCACCGGCGATCAGTTCGACCAGGAAATTGTCGTGGGCTACATTTACATGATGAAACTGGGCCACCTGGTGGCGGACAAGATTCATGCGCGCGCGGTGGGGCCGTATTCACTCGTCACGCAGCAGCCATTGGGTGGGAAGGCCCAATACGGCGGCCAGCGTTTCGGCGAAATGGAAGTGTGGGCCATGGAAGCCTACGGCGCGGCTTACACCCTGCAGGAATTGCTCACGGTGAAATCCGACGATGTGCAAGGCCGTACGCGGATTTACGAAAGCATCGTCAAGGGAGACAACTCGCTCGAAGCGGGCATTCCGGAATCGTTCAACGTTCTGGTGAAAGAAATGCAATCGCTCGGCCTCGACGTGAAAGTCGGCTATTCAAATCCGATTGAGCACGCTGCCGGCGGCAACGGCGAAGCGGCGGCGGCATTGACAACTGTGTAACATTTATAATTATGATTAGCTCCAAAGAAAACGCCCGCGAATTGCTCGGATTGGACAAGGTCAACCAAGTGGATTACGTCGGCATCACCGTCGCCTCCCCTGACGCCATCCGGTCATGGAGCAAGGGCGAAGTCAAAAATCCAGAAACCATCAATTACCGCACGTTCAAGCCGGAAAAGGGCGGTTTGTTCTGCGAACGCATTTTCGGCCCCGTCAAGGACTGGGAATGTTCCTGCGGAAAATACAAGCGGATCAAGCATCGCGGCATTGTCTGTGACCGTTGCGGCGTCGAGGTGACGCTTGCCCGCGTGCGCCGGGAACGCATGGGTCATATTGAATTGGCGGTGCCAGTCTGCCACATCTGGTTCTTCAAGTGCATGCCCTCGCGGATTGGTTTGGCGCTGGACATGACCGCGCGCCATTTGGAGCGCGTGATTTACTACGAGGATTATCTGGTGATAGATCCTGGCAATACGCCATTGAAGCAAAACCAATTACTTAACGAGAACGAATATCGCGAGGCCCGCGAAACCTACGGCGCGGAGGCGTTCCAGGCCAAGATGGGCGCGGAAGCGGTTCGCGACGCGCTGGCCAAAGTGGATCTGGCGAAAGGCATTGACGAATTGCAAACGGCGATGACCGAGACCAAGAGCAAGCAAATCCGCAAAAAGCTGGCGAAGCGCATCAAGTTACTGCAAGGGTTGCAATCCTCCAAGAGCCGGCCGGAATGGATGATTCTAACTGTGCTACCGGTGATTCCGCCGGATTTGCGTCCGCTGGTTCCGCTCGAAGGCGGACGTTTTGCCACCAGCGATTTGAATGATTTGTATCGCCGCGTCATCAACCGCAACAACCGGCTCAAGACGTTACTGCAGCTCAAGACGCCCGAGGTGATCATCCGCAACGAGAAACGCATGTTGCAGGAAGCCGTTGACGCGCTGTTCGATAATGGCCGCCATGGACGGCCCGTGACTGGGGCGGGCAATCGGTCGCTGAAATCCCTCAGCGACATGCTCAAGGGCAAGGGGGGGCGTTTCCGGCAGAACCTCCTTGGCAAACGCGTGGATTATTCCGGACGCTCGGTTATTGTGATCGGGCCGGAGCTGAAGTTGAACCAGTGCGGACTGCCAAAAAAGATGGCGCTGGTGCTGTTCGAGCCGTTCATCATTCGCCGGTTGAAAGAACTCGGCTACGTTCATACGGTCCGCAGCGCGAAGAAAATGATTGAGCGGCAGACCAAAGAAGTGTGGGATGTATTGGAAGAAGTGACGAAAGGCCACCCGGTTATGCTTAATCGCGCGCCAACGCTGCATCGCTTGTCGGTGCAGGCGTTTGAGCCGCAGCTCATCGAGGGCGAGGCGATCCGCATTCATCCTCTGGTGTGCACGGCTTACAACGCGGACTTCGATGGCGACCAGATGGCCGTTCACGTTCCGTTATCCGTGGAAGCGCAGATGGAAGCGCGTTTGTTGATGATGGCGACCAACAACATCTTTTCGCCGTCTTCGGGAAGGCCGATTATTACGCCCACCCAGGACATCACGCTTGGCGTCTATTATTTGACGGCCGAGCCTCGAACCCCGATGCCGGCGAACATAAAGACGCTGCCGCTTTTCGGCACGAAGGAGGAAGTGATTTTCGCCTACAGTGACTGCGCGTTAAAGACTCATGACCGCGTTCGCCTGGCGAATCCCGATTTCGGCAAGCCCACCGTTTTCGGCAATGCCGACAAGAAGATCATCGAGACGACGGTTGGCCGCGTCATCTTCAGCGAAATCTGGCCCAGCGAGCTCGGCTTTCCGAACAAGTCAGTCAAGAAATCGGAACTCGGCGACTTGATTTGGAAGTGTTACAAGTTTGCCGGCCACGAAAAGACGGTGGTGATGCTGGACAAATTGAAAGAACTTGGTTTTCGCGAGGCCACCAAATCCGGCGCGAGCATTGGGATTGACGACATGATTGTGCCGAAGGAGCGCGATGAACAGATTGACGCCGCGCAAAAGCAGATACGCGAAGTTGAAAAGCAATATCGCAAGGGTGTCATCACCCCTGGCGAACGTTATAATAAAATCGTGGATATCTGGACGCATTGTACGGACCAGATTTCGAGCGTGATGTTCCGCACGCTCGAACAAAACCAGGGCAAGCGCGAATATAACCCGGTTTATCTGATGGTGGATTCCGGCGCGCGCGGCAACAAGCAGCAGGTCCGCCAGCTGGCTGGTTTGCGCGGTCTTATGGCGAAGCCAAGCGGCGACATCATTGAAAAGCCCATTCTTGCCAACTTCCGCGAGGGTCTGTCGGTATTGGAATATTTCATTTCCACCCACGGGGCCCGCAAGGGTCTCGCCGACACAGCGCTCAAAACGGCGGATTCCGGTTATATGACCCGCAAGCTTGTGGACGTCTCGCAGGATGTCATCATTCAGGAAGACGATTGCGGCACTACCAATGGCATTCTGGTCAGCGCCGTCTATGAGGGCGAAGACGAAGTCGTCAAACTGGCTGACCGGTTGGTTGGCCGCTTTGCCTGCGACGATATCGTCAACCCGACGAATCCGAAGGAATTCCTGATTCGTGCCAATGAAGAGATTGACGAAAACAAGGCCCGGGCGATTGACAGCTCCGGCATTGAGCGCATTCGTATCCGTTCGGTGCTTACTTGCGAAAGCAAGCATGGCATATGCGTTCATTGTTACGGCCGCAATCTGGCCACGGGCGGCCTGGTAAAATTGGGCGAGGCGGTTGGCATTATTGCGGCCCAGTCCATTGGCGAGCCGGGCACGCAATTGACGATGCGCACGTTCCACATTGGTGGAACGGCGGCGCAGGTTTTCAAAGTTCCCCAAATCAAGGCCAAGCACGACGGCACCATTCGCTACAATGAGTTGCGCGTGGTCGAATTGGAAGACGGCAACAACATTGTGCTGAACAAGAACGGGTCCGTTTTGATCGTTGGTGACGATGGGCGCGAGCTGGAAAACCACACTGTTGTCATCGGCGCGGTCATTTCCGCCAAGGAAGGCGAGAAGGTCAAGAAAGGGGATACCTTTGTCCAATGGGACCCATACAATGTTCCGATTTTATCGGAGAAGGCGGGCAAGGTGAAATTCCATGACATAATCGAAGGCGTGACGATGAAACAGGAGACGGATGAGACCACCGGTCAGGAAGCAATGGTTGTCATCGAGCATAAGGAGGATTTGCACCCGCAAATCACGATCAGCGAAGATAACGGTGAAGTGGTGGCGAATTATCCGATTCCGTCCGGCGCGCACATCGTTGTCAGCGAAGGCGACAAGATCGTTGCCGGCACGCTGATGGCCAAAACTCCGCGCAAGACTTCGAAGACCAAGGACATCACCGGGGGTCTTCCCCGCGTGGCGGAATTATTTGAAGCGCGGCGTCCCAAAGACGCGTCGGAAATTTCCAAGATTGACGGACTGGTGGATTTTGGCCCCAGCGTTCGCGGCAAGCGCACGATTCTCATCAAAGACATGGCAACGGGCAGCGAAGAAGAACATCTGATTCCCATCGGCAAACATGTCATCGTCTTCAAGGGTGACCTGGTCAAGAAAGGCCAGCAATTGACCGAAGGCCCGATGGATCCGCACGAAATTCTCGAGGTGCTGGGACCGCAAGAATTGCAAGAGCACCTGGTCAGCGAAGTGCAGGAAGTCTATCGGCTCCAGGGCGTGACGATCAACGACAAGCACATTGAAATCATTGTGCGCCAGATGTTGCGCAAGGTGCGCATTACCGAACCCGGAGATACCGGCTTCCTCTGGGGCGAACAGATTGACAAGCTGGAGTTCGAGGCAGAGAACGAGCGCGTTGAAAAAATGGGCGGCAAACCCGCCGAAGCGTCCCCGGTGCTGCTGGGCATCACCAAGGCGTCGCTCGAGACAGACAGTTTCCTCAGCGCTGCGTCGTTTCAGGACACCACGCGCGTCCTCACAGAAGCGGCGACGCGTTCCAAAGTGGACTCGTTGCGCGGCTTCAAGGAGAACGTCATCATGGGGCACATCATCCCGGCCGGTACCGGCTTTGACCATCACCGCAAGGTGCATCTCAAACCCCTTGTCGAGATCCCTGACGAACCTGAACTGGCGGAAGCCCCGGTCGAAGAAACCGCGCCTGCGGAAAACCCGCTGCTGGCGTAAACAAAAATTAATTCACGAGAGCCGAGGTGATCAACCCCGGCCTTTTGCTTCCGTCAGGACGTTGCGCCGGGCTGACGAGTGTGGCTATTCCTGCTGCCTCACGGGCCTTGAAGACAGGATTTTGCCGATTGTCATAGCCTGATAAATATAAAAATGGGCATTCAGCAGGTTTTCAACCCTCGCCACGGCACTCCTACTTACTTGCGTCCCGCTTCCGAAAATTC
>JASHVW010000350.1 GCA_030044395.1 Verrucomicrobiia bacterium | reverse complement strand
CCTGTTCCTGGCGAATGGCGGCGTTTTGGCCAGCCAGAAACGCCTGCTGTTGCTGCATCCCGGGATGGGACGCGCAACCGGCGGCCAGCGCCAAAATCAAGATGACGGCGTAAAATCTCATCGGGAATTTCGACAATGCAGCATCCAAAACGTTTGCATCCATCAATTCCTTTTTTTTGGGAATTCCACGGAATTTTTCCAGGCGGCGACGGCGGACTTGATTTGACCGGCACAATCGGCGCGTGGTTTGACGAAGCGGGGGCGAAACCAGGGAAACAAACCGATCAAATCCGTGGTCACCAGAATTTGGCCGTCGCAATACTCGCCGCTGCCGATCCCGATCGTCGGGATGGAAATGCATTTTGAAATCTCCCTGGCGACATCGGGTGTGACCAATTCCAGAACGAGGGCGAATGCGCCGGCGTCTTCGAGCAGCCTGGCATCTTCGAGGAGTTGCAGGTGCTCCTTTTCGTTTTTGCCTTTGACATGGTAGCCGCCTTCTTCGAGGACGTGTTGCGGCAACATACCCAGATGGCCGCAAAACGGGATGCCGGTGGCGACGATGGCGCGGACCTGGGGCAGAATTTCCCGTCCGCCTTCAGCTTTAACGAATTCGGCGCCGGCGGCGGCGAGTTTTTTTGAATTGGCGACGGCGGATTTGACGGTTTCGTAACTTTTGAAGGGCAAGTCCGCGCCGAGGAGGGAAGCGGGTTTTGCGCGGGAAACCGCGCGGAGATGGTGCTCCATTTCGGCCATGGTCACATGGGTGGTATCGGGATAACCGAGAACGACCATGCCGACCGAATCGCCGACCAGGATCACCGGCACGCCGGCTTCGTCGAGGAGTTTTGCGGTGGGAAAATCGTAGGCGGTGAGCGCGGCGATTTTTTCGCCGCGGGTTTTCATGGCGGCGATGGTTTCGACGGTGATTTTCATCTGCCGAAGCTTTTCAATAATTCGTCGGGCGAGGGCGTGGCGGTTCCTATTTTGCCGACGACGATGCCGGCGGCGTGATTGGCAAAAATTGCGGCTTCGACAGGCGAGGCGCCGGCGGTGATTGCCACGGTGAACGTTGCGATCACGGTGTCGCCGGCGCCGGAGACATCGAAGACTTCCTGCGCGACTGTGGGGATGTGAAAGGGCTTTTGGCCGCGCTGGCAGAGGAGCATCCCCAATTCGCCGAGCGTGATAAGGAGAACGGCCGGCGATAATTCATTGAGCAGAGAATCTGCGGCGAGCATAAGGTTTTGGTCGGCGAGGGGATTTCCCTGGCGGGTTTCATCCGGCAAAGCGGCCAGTTCAAATGTTTCCTTGCGGTTTGGCGTGATGAGGGAGAGGCCACTCAAGTCCAAATGATGCACCGGCTTGGGGTCGAGGCTCAGCCAGATGCCGCGCTCGCGGCAGAGCGACTTGATTTCGTTCAACAGCGGTTGCGTGACCACGCCCTTGCCGTAATCGCCGATGATGAGGGCGTCGGCGTCCTTGAGCTTTGATTTCAGGGCGCGGAGCAATTTGGCCGCCGGCTTCGCATCCAAGCCGTCGCGCGTTTCGCGGTCAATGCGCACGACCTGTTGTTTGTGGGCGACGACGCGTGTTTTGACGCTGGTGTGGCGGGCGGAATTGGTGATCAACCCGGAACAAGCGACCTTTTGCGCGGTCAAAAGTTTCTTCAATTGTCGCGCCGCAACATCATCGCCGACGACGCCGAAGACCCCGGCGGGGACGTCAAGCGAGGTGAGGTTGCGGGCCACATTCGCCGCGCCACCGGGCATGAAGCTTTCGCGCTCGAAATCCAGGACGGGCACCGGCGCTTCGGGCGAAATCCGGGCCACACTACCCCAAATGAAGTGGTCGAGCATCACATCGCCGAGGACGAGAACGCGCGCCTTAACAGCGGCGGAGAGGATTTGCCGGGCACGGGTGGCGGACAAAATTTTTGCGCTCATAATTGATCAAGGACTAATCCAAAAAGGCGGTCAAGGGGCTGGTTGCGGCGGCGGTTTCATTTTCCGGGGCCAGGCCGGATTCGAACGCGGCGCGTCCGGCTTCGACGGCGAACTTGAATGCGATGGCCATTTTATTGGGATCGTTTGCGACGGCGATGGCAGTGTTGACGAGCACGGCGTCAGCGCCCATCTCCATGGCCTCGGCGGCATGGCTGGGCGCGCCAAGACCGGCATCCACGACCACCGGCACGGTGGCCTGTTCGATGATGATACGGATCTGGTCGCGAGTCTGGATGCCGCGATTGGAGCCGATGGGCGAGCCAAGGGGCATGACGGTGGCCACGCCGACGTCCTGCAGGCGTTTCGCCAAGACGGGGTCGGCATTGATGTAAGGCAACACGGTGAAACCTTCCTTGACGAGAGATTCCGCCGCGCGAAAGGTTTCGACGGGGTCGGGCAGGAGATAGCGGGGGTCGGGATGGATTTCGAGCTTGACCCACTTGGGGAGGCCGGCGGCGGCGGCGAGGCGCGCGAGGCGGATGGCTTCCTCGGCGTTCATCGCGCCGCTGGTGTTGGGGAGCAGCAGATATTTTTTGGTGTCGATGAATTCAAGGATATTGGCGAAGGGATCGCCTTTGCCGGTCAAATCGGCGCGGCGGAGGGCGACGGTGACCATTTCGGCATCGCTGGCGTCGAGCGCATCACGCATGGCATCGGGCGACGAGAATTTGCCGGTGCCGAGGATGAGGCGGGACCGGAAGATTCTGCCGGCGATGACCAAAGGCTTGTTCATTGATGATTTACGATTTACGATTTACGATTTTCATAATGCTGCGAATGGCGCGGCAAATCGAATCCATCCTCAAATTTAGAAAAATTCTGTGATTTGTCGAGGCGGGAACCGAAGCGGCCGGGAGTCAACGAGAGGCGGGCCGGCGACCCCCTACGGCGAAACCTGAACGTGGTCGAACAATGCCGAATTCAACAGGGTATTGTTGTGGGCGCTGACGGCGAGGCCGACATAAATTTTCTTCGCCATCGGAACGGAAATATCGTCCACGCGATGCCAGGTGACGCCGTCGGGGGAGACATAACCGGAGAAGGCGTCGCCCGCGCGGACCAGTTTGAGCCAAAACGGAAAATTGATGGTGGGGCCGTCGGTATTGCGGCCCGCGGCGTTTTCAGATGGACGCCATTGGTACGCGGAAGCGCCGCCGGCGGTGACGACGATGGTGGCGTATTTGTCGCCAGTTCCAAGACCTTCACGGAACATGACTCCGGCCTTTGCCCACGGATCGGTGTATTGCATGGCCATCACGCGCGCGACAATCTCGCCGTCGCCATTGAGCGAAATGCAGGCAAAATGAAATCCGTCGTTGGTGCCCCAGATGTCGGTGCCGGAGGCGATGACATTGAAGCGGCCATCCAAATAGCTGGCGTCGCCTTTTTTGCCGACGTCGCCGACGTCTGCGTGCAGCCAATTTTGGGGCAGGGAGGATTGGGACAGGGGCAGGGAACTGATCCAGTCGGCGATGGTGGCGACGGCGTTGGTGTCAACGACGTTGCGGGCAATCGGGGGCATTTGGGAATCACCCAGCTCGTTGATGCGATGGAACAGTACGGATTTGGATGGGTCGTCAGGCACGATGATTTTAGCGCCGGAAATACCCAGGGGGTTGGCGACGGGACCGTTGATGAGTCCCTGCTGGCCGAGCGGCGTGTCAAATCGCGTGTCGAAGAAAGCGCCGACACCGCCGGGGCGGTGGCATTGCGCGCAATTGGCGTCGAGGTAGGAGCGGGCGCGCAATTCCAAGGGCGCGTCAGTGTTTGTGACGGCAACCAATTGGTCCATTTGCGGAATTTGTTCTTCATGGAGCACTGCATCAAAGACATGAATATGGTTGAGCGCGCGGAGCTGATTGTCGGTGACGCCGTTCGGGTAGGTGAAATCGCGGTTCAGTTGGCGGGTGTTGACGCCGAGGACGCCACCGGATTGCGGCGTGTGGCAGGTGAGGCAATCCTGCCTACCGGGGTAAAACCAATTTTGGATGCGAGTGCCGGTGGCGGTCTTGATTTGAATGGGTTCGGTGATGCCGGCGTTGACGATGTCGGCATCAGAATCATCGGGCCGCCATTTGTAGCTGGCGCCATAGACGGCGCCGTTAGTGTCGCGCACGAGCAGGCGGGTTTCGAGCCGGCGAAGGATTTGCGGATTGGCATCATCCACGGGGAGTGAAAAAGTTTTCACGAAGACGGTTCCGTCGGGGAATTTCCATTCGCGGGTATTTGAGAAATGGATTTGGGAATGGTCCGGCAAGGCGATCCAGCGGGACTTGACCGCGCCGTCGGACCATAGCGGGGTAATGACGTTGTAGGGAATCAGGAAACTGGCCGGGGTCATATTTTTGAGATCGGAAAACACGCCGGTTTGTGACAGCAATTTGGGGATGGGATGAGTCGGCGGGGGAGGGCCGCCGCGGGCGAGCGTATAAATATGCCCGCCGATGCTGCTCATCTGGCAAAAATAGATTTCGCCGCGGGCATCGGTGCCAAAGGAGGAAAGGCCGGTGTAATCGGAGCCGGAATTGGGCCCGGTGCCCTTGGGCATGACCGCAAGAAGCGTTTTGCTGTCCGGCGTGGTGGTTTCGTCCATGGCCCAAATCGTCCGAAAGACATTGTCGCCAAAAATGTATTTGCCGCCGAGGTCGCGGGCGAATTTTTTGCCGCGATAGACGTATCCGCCGATGATGGCGCGGCCATCGGTGTGGGGATAATCGAGCACCGGGCCGCGGCTGACGCCGATGCAGGGGAGCTTCATGGTGCCGAGTTTGCCTTCGCAGTAAGGCCATTGAAAATTCAGGCCCTTTTCGCCCGGCTCAATGATGTCCACCTCCTCGCGTGCGCTGTCGCCGACGTCACCGATAAAAATTCTGCCCGTTCCCGGGTCGTACGTCATGCGATGCGGGCTGCGCAAGCCGACGCAAAAAAACTCTTCGAGCACGTTGGTTTCGCCGAGGGCATTGGTTCCGCCGACGAAGGGATTGTCGTTGGGGATATAATAATGCGCGGTATGGCCGTTGAGCGGCTGGCGAGGAATCGGATGGCTGATGTTGCCGCCGCGGCAGTCAACGTCCAACCGCAGGACGCCGCCGAACAGACTACGGTTGATGATCTGGTCGTTGTCGGGGGTGGCATTGTTTCCGATGGTCAGGTAGAGGAACCCGTTTTTGGGATGAAAAAACATTCCGCCGCCGTGGTGCCAAATCGTGTCATCCAGCAGATCAATCAGGACCGTCTCGGAGCCGGGGATGGCGACGCCATTGGCGTCGAGTGTGAAGCGCGAGAGGCGGTCGTGGTAGGTGTTCGGCACAGCCTGAGGGGGGCGGGTGTAGGCGTCGCCGACGACGGTCCCGGGCTTGACCCAGGTATAATAGACAAAGATGTAATGGTTGGTGGGAAAACCGGCCTGAAATGCCACGCCGAGCAGGCCGGAATCATCCCATCCCTGACATTGATTATGGATATCGAGGACGAGTTTTTTTTGGGTGACGCCGGGGGAATTTTCAAAACTCCAGATGCGGCCTTCGCGTTCCCAGACGCAAAGTTGGTGTGTGCCCGGGATGGAGGTGAGGCCGACGGAATTGGTGAAGAGCAAATTGGGGAAGGCCTCGACCGCGGACCAATTTCCGGAAATGGCGGGGGCAATTTCCGGCATGGCGCCATTTAGAAACGGGCCGACGGATGGGCGCGAATCCAATCCGTAGGGATTGGCATTCGTGGAACATAAAAGACTACCGAGCAAGGCGACAACGACGAGCCACGGCCTGCAAATGAATGACAACTTTTTCAATGACTGGCCCCACAAGATTCTATTTCCCTCACGTTTCGTCAAATTTTTTAAGCCAAAAAGAGAGGAATTTTCAGAATTGTCACGTTAACAGCCTGTTAAAAAACTCCGGACACCGCCGCTGAGAGGATTTTTCGCCTTTTTAACGGGCTGTTAAGCAGATTGCACGCTGCGACGGCTTGGTCCTTTGGGCTTTCCGCTTTGAATCCGGCACTTTACCTTGGATGCCATGTTTCGACCGTGCATTGATCTGCATGAAGGTAAAGTGAAACAAATCGTCGGTGGCACGCTGGGCGAGGCGCGTCTGCGCACGAATTTTGTTTCCGAAAAATCCGCCGCATGGTTTGCGGAGCTCTACAAACGGGACGGTCTGGCCGGCGGGCATGTCATTCAGCTTGGGCCCGGCAATGAGACCGAAGCCCGCGCGGCGCTGGCGGCGTTTCCGGGCGGTTTGCATCTGGGGGGCGGGGTAAACGCTCAAAACGCGCGCGAATGGCTCGATGCCGGCGCGTCACATGTCATCGTGACAAGTTGGGTCTTTCGCGAAGGCCGGGTGGATTGGGGGCGGATGAAGGAACTGGTCAAGGCCATCGGCAGGGAGCGGTTGGTGCTGGATTTGAGCTGTCGGAAAAAAAGCCCAGAACCGAAAATGCAAAGTCCGACACCTGGCAGTCCTGCCTATTTTGTGGTTACAGACCGGTGGCAAAAGTTCACCGAGCTGGAGGTAAATGGAGAGACGCTGCGGCAATTGTCTGATTTTTGCGCGGAATATCTGGTTCACGCCGTGGATGTAGAGGGTTTGTGCCTAGGCATTGACCGCGAATTAGTGGAGAAACTCGGGTGCTGGGCGTCCATTCCTGCGACCTACGCCGGCGGCGCGAAATCGCTGGCTGATTTGGAAGAGGTAACCCGGCTGGGTGGCGGCAAGGTGGACCTGACCATCGGCTCGGCGCTGGATATTTTTGGCGGCAGCGGCGTGCGCTATGCGGACGCCGTGGAGTTCAACCGGCGCGCCGCAAAGGGCCGGGAACGAAGATAGAGGATGGAAGACGCCATCCTGGCCGCCGCGCCTGCAATCCCTCCGCCGGCCTATTTTTCAGACACGCCCGAAGAGTTCAGCACCACGATTTTGGCGGGTGTCATGACTTCCTTGCCGTCCTTTACCTGGACGGTTCCGGTCACGGTAACTTTTTCTGAATTACCCGGGTCGCAAATCGGGTCGTGCGCGGCTTTGCTCACGTCATTCATTTCGAGAAAATAATAGACGGTGTTGGTTCCCTGAGCGACCTCGACGACGTTTTGGCACTCTTTGGTGAGGTGGAGGGTACATTTGCCGCAAACCATGGTACCGGTGATGGTGACTGGATCGGAGGCGAACGCGGGTCCCGCCATTCCTGCCAGCAAGAGACCGGCGGCGAATGCTAATATCATCCTTTTCATAAGTTTAATTCCTTTCCTTTGTGCTGCAACCGCAACGCTAACCCCGGGGTCCCGGAAAATCAAGCGCGCGGTGAGGCGAATATTTCGGAGATAACCATTTGGAATTCGGGCAGCAATTGCTCGGTCAAAGTTTCGCTGCCGGCGAGGATGCCCTTAAGTTGCAGGCCGAATTCGGTGCTGTGGTAGATCTCGACGTTGTCATAGCGCGGGTCAACCATCCAGAGGCGGGGGACGCGGATTTTTTCATAAATCTCCTTTTTAACGACGGTATCGGCGTTGTGGTCGCCGCGGGAGATGATTTCGACGGCGAGGAACAGTTTTTGGGTGGCGACCATGATGAGGGCGAGGTCGGGACGGAGGGCAGTGGAACGGGCGACTTGAACTCTGGTCCGGGGGGCGAGCAATTGCGCCGTGGGGATGTTGGCGACGCTGGCGTTCACGGCCGAATGCAGGCGGTCGCAAATGATTTCGTGCCGCGGGTCGGGCGCGGAACGGGGGAAGGTGGCGCCCTCCAGGATTTCCTCATACGGCTGGCTCATGTTGCAAAAAAATTATCGCCGCAAATGGGAGTTGGGCAAGAGGGAAATCCCAAAATCAATGCTTGCAAACCCGCGCGCAAATGATATTTTCCCCGCTCTTTTGATAAATTTATGGCAGTAAAAATTCGCATGAAACGCGTCGGCACCAAGAATTTGCCGGCCTTCCGCATCGTGGTGGCCGACGGCCGGAGTCCGCGCGACGGGAAGTTTATTGAGGAAATCGGCACCTATCAGCCGTTGAAGAAGGGCGATAATTTCACGCTCAACCTGGATCGCGCGAAGTATTGGCTGAGCAAAGGCGCGCAACCGAGCGAGACGGTGGCGAGCTTCATCAAGAAGGCCGGCAAGGCGGTTGCACCGGCGGCGAGTTGATTTGAATGCAAGAGTTCCTCGAATATATCGTCAAAGGACTCGTGCAAAAGCCCGAGGCGGTGACGATAACGCCGGTCGAGCGCGGGGGCATGACGCTGTATGAATTGCGGCTGGATCCGGGCGACGTGGGAAAGATCATCGGACGGCAGGGGGTGACGATTAACGCGATTCGTTCGCTGCTTTTGGCCGGGAGCGCGAAACAGGGACTGCGATGTTCGGTGGAGATTGTTGAGGACAAGAGATGATTGTCCTCGTGGTCAGCCTCATTTGAGGATGACGATGCAGTGAAAATTGACGTGCTTACTTTGTTCCCGGCGATGTTCGCCGGGCCGCTTGATGAAAGCATCATCAAGCGCGCGCGCAAAAAGGGGTTGTTGGATTTGAA
>JASHVW010000349.1 GCA_030044395.1 Verrucomicrobiia bacterium | reverse complement strand
TTGGTAACGATGATACCGGCCTGCTGGACGGTGACGGGGAGGCTGGGGGTGGCGAGTTGCAACTTGTTCTGGACCTGAATCTGGGCCAGATCGGGGTCGGTGCCCGGCTGGAAATACAATTGGATCTGGGATTGGCCGCTGGAACTACTGGAGGAGGACATATACAGCAGGTGATCCACTCCGTTCATCTGCTCTTCGATGACCTCGGTCACCGTATTTTGGACCGTCTCGGCCGAGGCGCCGGCGTAAGTGGCGGTAATCGAGATGGAGGGCGGAGCGACGCTGGGATATTCGGCGACGGGCAGATGGAGCAGGGCCATGGAGCCTGCGAGCATGATGAAGATGGAAATGACCCAGGCAAAGATCGGGCGGTCTATGAAAAATTTGGGCATGGTAAACGAGTCCCTTTTAGTTTCCCGATGCCGGCGACGCGGAAGGCGCAGGCTGGGCCGGGACGGGAGTGACCGTCATTCCGGGACGCACTTTTTGAAATCCATCCACCATGACGACGTCGCCGGCGTTCAATCCGCTTTTGACGAACCACTCATTGCCGACGGCCTGGCCAATCTGGACGGGCTGGGTGGAGACCTGATTAGAGGAGACGACCATGACGGACGCCGATCCGTCGGGGTTGATGAGGACGGCGGGCTGGGGGACGAGGATGGCTCTGGGGGAAATGGCCTGCTCCAACTGCGCCATGACGAACATGCCGGGAAGCAACCAGTCGTCGGGATTTGGAAATTCCGCCCGCAACGTAATCATGCCGCTGTTGGTATTCACGGTGACGTCGCTGAACAGCAATTTGCCCGGATGCGGATAAGTCTGGCCGTCGGGCATGGTTAAAGTGACGACGGCTTCGCCGGGGGCAGGGCTAATCAACTGGCCGGCTTCGAGTTCCTGGCGCAATTTCAACTCCTCGGTGCTCGATTCGGTGAAATCCGCGTAAATCGGATCCATTTGTTGAATCACCGCCATTTCGGTGGCGGCGCTTGAGCTGACGAGGGCGCCCACGGTAACCAGTGCGGGACCGATGCGTCCGGCGATGGGGGCAGTGACGGTGCAATAGCCAAGGTTGATTTGGGCGATTTCTTCCGCGGCTTTGTCCTGGGCCGCTGTCGCGACGGCGGTGTCATAATTCTGTTTGCTCACGGCATTGATGGCCACCAGCGGTTTGTCACGGTCCGCCAACTGTTGCGCCTGAATAAAAGAGGCCTTGGCGCTGTCGAGAGACGCCTGATACGGGGCGGGGTCAATCTGATAAAGCACCTGCCCGGATTTGACATCTGCGCCCTGTTCAAATTCCCGGCGCAGCACCACGCCATCCACCCGCGCATTTATCTGGGCGATTTGGACCGGGTCCACGCGACCGGGCAAGTTATTGGTAATGGCCAGCGCCTGCGGTTGGACAGTAATAACGCCGACCTGCGGCGGCGGCAGGGCGCCCATCTGCTGCTGGCTTCGTCCACATCCGGAAAGTCCGGCCAAAACCAGCAGCGCGACCGGGACCAGCGTTCCGCCATGGGCCGCCGATGGCCGGCGCCGTTTTTGCTGTTGAATCAAATCCGCATTCATTTTCATTTGGATTGGTTGTTTACGTCGAAGCTATCGCTTCCTGCCTTTCGTTTTTTCGCCGCGGCGCCGGCAAGATACAAATTCACGATCCTTGCGGCAGCGTTGCGGTCCAGCCGGTAATTCAGCATTTTCAAATGCGACAAGATGTAAAAATTTGCCTGGCCACTGAATCCGTACGCCAGCTCCTCGCTATTGAATCGCCGGTCCAATTCGCCGCGGGCCACGGCGTCCTTCACCAGGGTATGTATCAGGCTCAAATTTCGGCGGCATTTACCGAGATAAATCATGTCGCGCGGCACCTGGCCCGGCGCGGCGAAGGCGGTGGAAAAGGCCAGGCGCGTTAAATCATGGTTTTTATGGAAATAATCGAAGAGGGCGGTTAAAACGGCGGTGAGTTGCCCGCGGATGTCGGTGACGCTGGCGGCGGCGTTGCGCATAATATCGTAGCGCTCGTCGAGCGCTTCGTTGACCAAGGCGGAGAACAAATCGGACTTGTCGCGGAAATGGTAGTAGAGGGCGGGTTTGGAGACTTTGGCGCTGCTGACGATCTGCTGGATGGAGGTGGCGGCGTAGCCGTTATTGGCAAAAAGTTTAAGCGCTGCGCGCAGAATCTGCGCACGGGTCTTAGCGCCGGCTGTGGGATTGTGTTCCGTCTTGGCCATAAACCTACCGAACGGTAGGTAAAATTTGGACCCGTGTCAAATATTTGTTTGAAAAGTTATTCACGGTTTTTGACCAAAGGAAGCAAGGGAAAGCCCGCCCGTGACGTGGATGGCCTTCAGCCCGAGAATCCGGTTGGCCTGCCGGGACCGCCCCGCCCCGTCTGCGGACGTCACTCGCGCAAATGCGGGGCGCCCGGCCCCCCGGGGGGATTCCGGAAGACGGCCAAAACCCAGAGCAAGTAAATCGGCGCAAGTAAAGGAAAGATCGCCAGATAAATCAGAAAATATCCGGTCAAAATCAGGGGGCGATTTCGAAACTGTCCGCTGGCGCCATTGCGAAACACTTCGCCTTCGGAAAAGACCTGGAGGTAAGGCATTAAATTATTGTAAGGGCCGACGGCGCGACCGCAGCCTTTGCAAAACCAAGCGGTGGGCGGCTGCTCGGTCAGGCAGTGCGGACAGACCTCCACAGCCTCGGATAATTGCCGCTCCACTTCCGCGTCCCACGGGTCGGGTTTGACCGGCGCATCGCGAACCCAGACAATCAGCCGCCAAAACGCGGCCAGCGCCAAGCCACCCAACGCAATCCGACCGATGATGGCATTTGGATCCGACGCGTCAATCATGCAGGGAACATGCCATTGAGCGGCCGTCGGGTCAATGGCACTTGAATCCCTGCCGCGCTTCGCGGCCTCGGGGGGTTCGATCTGCCATTTTCATTTCCTACGGCTGTTCCGAGGCCCCGGATGCGGAAACCCGCCTTCGGCGCTTCTGCACTTCGGAATGGCGGCAACTGTAGAGAAAATAAATCGCGATGCCGATGGCCATCCAGACGATCAGGCGCGCCCAGGTGTCGGCAGGAAGGCCGACGATCATCAGAAAGAAACAGGAGGCAAAGCCCAGGGGAGCGACGATCCAAAAAGCCGGGGTGCGGAATGGCCGTTGGATTTGCGGGTCGGTGAAACGCAGAACGAAGACGCCCGCGCAAACGATGGCAAACGCGAGTAACGTGCCGATAGAGACCAGTTCGCCCAGCAAGCCGATGGGAAAAAGTCCGGCGATCAGCATCGCGACGACGCCCACGATGATCTGCGCGATCCACGGCGTACGGAATTTAGGATGCACAATGCTGAAGAACGGCGGTAGCAAGCCGTCCTTGGACATGGCATAAAAGATTCGCGGCTGGCCGAAGAGAAGAACGAGGATGACGGAGGAAAGACCGGCAATGGCGCCGATCTTGATGAAGAATGTGAGCCAGGCGAGTGACGGTCCAATGGAACTTACCGCCACCGCGATGGGAGCGGGGACGTTGAGCCTGGAATAATTGACCATGCCGGTCAAAACAAGAGAGACGACGATATAAAGGACGGTGCAGATGGCCAGCGAACCGAGGAGACCGATGGGCATATTGCGTTGCGGATTTTTTGCTTCCTGCGCGGCGGTGGACACGGCATCAAAACCGATGTAGGCGAAGAAAATGACCGCGGCCCCATGGACCACACCGTGCCAGCCGAAGTTGCCATCAGCATCCACCGGTGGCACAAACGGATGCCAGTTGGCTTTATTGATGTAACCGGCGCCGACGATGATGAAGGTGAGGATGACGGTGAGTTTGAGCGCGACGATGGCGTTGTTGAAACTGGCTGATTCCCTGATGCCGATGACCAGGAGCACGGTGATGACCGCGATGACGAGCATGGCCGGCACGTTGAGGACCGCACCGGTGGTGACCCAGCCGTGGATGAAGAGTTGCCCGAGGTCCCACCAATGCGCGCCGACCGGCATGGGATGGTCGTAGGGGGCATTGATGAACTGGGCGGGAAAAGTGATTCCGAAATCTTTCAAGAAGGAGATGACGTAGCCCGACCAGCCGACGGCGACGGTCGAGGCGGCGAAGAGATATTCGAGGACAAGGTTCCAGCCGATGATCCAGGCCACAAATTCGCCGAGCGTGGCGTAGCCGTAGGTGTAGGCTGAACCGGAAAGCGGGATCATGGAGGCGAATTCAGCGTAGCAAAGACCGGCAAAGGCGCAGGCAAGTCCCGAGAGAACAAACGAGATGACAATGCCCGGCCCGGCGTATTCCGCCGCCGCATGGCCGGTGAGGACAAAAATGCCCGCGCCGATGATGGCTCCGATGCCCAGGGAGATGAGGTTGAAGGGGCCGAGCGCGCGATTGAGTTTCTGGTCCTTCAGCACTTCGGCCTGAAGGTCGGCCATGCTTCGTCGGGCGAACAGATTCATGGGCGGAGAGTTTCGGGGGATTGGGGGGCTGGGGCAAGGTAAAAGGCTAAAGGCTGAAGTTGAGATGGTTTGGCCGCCGATGGACCGAAATTGGTCAAGAAAAGGCGTTGACTTAAACGGCGTATTTGATACATTCCGCCTCCCTTTTGTTTGGGAAGAATGAAAACACATTTGCCGAAAGTGAATCTGGACCAGCGCAAGTGGCACGTGATTGATGCCGATGGCGCCGTGCTCGGCCGCCTGGCCGTGCAAGTCGCGGACATTTTGCGCGGGAAAAACAAACCCGTCTATACGCCCCATCTGGATGCGGGCGATTTCGTCATTGTCATCAACGCCGAGAAGGTCCGGGTGACCGGCAAAAAGGAAGTCGCCAAGGAATTCATGACTTATTCCGGCTGGAAAGGCGGCGAGAAGTACCAGACGGTCGCCGAAGTCCGGGCGAGGCATCCGGAGAAATTAATCGAGCACGCCGTGAAGGGGATGATTCCCAAGAACCGGCTTGGCCGGGTGTTGCTCACCAAACTGAAGGTATTCAAAGGCCCCAAGCATCCGCATGCGGCACAAAAGCCCGAGGCGCTCAAGGCCGCCGCTTGATCTGATTTATGGCTACCGAAACAAGAACGGAATATTTAGGGACCGGGCGGCGCAAGACTTCCATTGCGCGGGTCCGGCTCGCCTCCGGCACGGGGAAAATCATCGTGAACGGACGCGAGTTTGAGAATTATTTCCCGCTTGAGACGTTGCGGTCCACCGTGACGCAGCCGTTGACGATCACCGGCACGGCGGAGAAGATAGACGCGCGGATCAATATCAGCGGTGGCGGGCCGAACGGCCAGGCCGGCGCGGCGCGGCATGGGATTGCGAGGGCGCTGCTGAAGTTTGATGTCAATCTGCGCCCGGCGCTAAAGGCGGAAGGGTTGCTGACCCGCGATCCCCGCATGCGCGAGCGCAAGAAATACGGCCAGCCCGGCGCACGCAAACGTTTCCAATATTCGAAGCGTTAAGAGCGATGAAAAACTTTCCAACCCGCCGGCCTTTGCCGGCGGGTTTTTTTGTTTTGAATGTGAAGAGCGATGGGTGATGGGTGGAAGAGTGAAGAGGAGGATGCCGAAATGAAGAATGAAAACACATTTGCCGAAAGTGAATCTGGACCAGCGCAAG
>JASHVW010000348.1 GCA_030044395.1 Verrucomicrobiia bacterium | reverse complement strand
TCCTGCTGTTTGTCCGCCGGCAATTTGTAATACGTCTCGGCCGACGCATCAGTCAGGGCGCCGCCGATGCCGACAATGGTTTGAAACTTTTTCGACGGATCCACGAAGATGTATTCCTGCTTTTCCGTAATGGGGGGGCTATTGGACAATTCCTCTTCGCCTGCCGGCGCCAGGCGTTGACCCGTGTCCCGGGCGGTGATATAAACCTCCACTCTTTGGCCCGGGGATACGGAGGCGAATCCCATCAGCGCAAGGATGCCAATGATAATTCTTTTCATCAATTGAATAGGTCGTGCCGGTGAAATTTCGACCCGACCTTACCCGATGCCATCTCTAAATGCAAACCCTTGCTTTAATAATTGATGACGCGCATTCAAATTCGTGATTAAGCCCATTACGTTTCAGGTGCGTTCATGAGGCGTCACCAAGACCATCCAGAACACGCCGAACCGGTCCTCCACCATGCCGAATCGCGCCGAGAAAAAGGTTTTGGCCATCGGCATTTCCACTTTTCCGCCCCCCGCCAAGGCGTTGAATGCCTTGTCCGCTTCCGCCTCGGTAGGCACGCTCAACGCGACCGCGAAGCCCTCGAACCTGGGATTGCCGGAGGCGCGCCCATCGGAGGCCAGAATGATGCTTTGACCGACGCAGATCTGCGCATGCATCACCTTATTGGAATCAACAGGGCCGCGTCCAGGCGGCGGCGCTTCCGGACAGTCCTTGAAACGCATCAGCATTCTCACTTCCGCGCCGAGCGCTTGTTTATAAAATTCGATGGCTTCCTCGCATTTTCCATCAAAAAACAAATAGGGTTGGAGGATGGTATTGTTTGTCATAATTTTTCCTTTAATTTATTTTGCGTTTTCGTTCTGCTCCCAGAGGGTGAAGACATTCTTTTTACTTGGTTTACTCAAATTTCTCTTTGTTTTGTTATATTATCGTTGCTGTCAATATTATGACGATTGGATCGGGACGGTCAGGACACATTTTTGAGACTTTTTTTGATATATATTATTCACAGCGCGGAAACCGGATCGCAGGCTTGCAGTCGCTCCGCCAAAAATTCCCGCTCCAATTTCAATCCCGCCAGCTGCAGCGCTCTTTTGAAATGGCCCGCGGCAGCCGATGGATCGTTCCGTTGCAATTCCAACTCTCCCAGCACGGCGTGGAACAAATGATACGACTCAAGCGATTTCGAATCGGGAATCGCTTTGACAGCGTCAATTCCCGCCTGCGGCCCATGCACTTCGGCCAGAGCAACCGCCCGATTGAGCGCAACGATCGGTGAACGATCGGCTGCCAGCAACCGATCGTAAAGCGCCAGAATTTTTTTCCATTCGGTCGAGGCATAGTCCGGCGCGACGCAATGGCAGGCGGCAATGCCCGCCTGTAAATGATATTCGCTTGCCTCGTCGCCTGCCGCCGATTGCGCCAGATGGAACATGCCGCGCGCAATCATCGGTTGCCGCCAGCGCGACCGGTCCTGGTCCCGCAGCCGAATCATCCGGCCTTCGCTGTTGAGACGCGCCGGTATCCGCGCGGCGTTGAGCAGCATCAACGCCAGCAACGCGTGCGTTTTAGGCTCGTCGCCGGCCGGATGTTCCGCCAGCAGACCCGTCAGCCGGATGGCTTCGGCGCAGATGTCCTCTCGCACCAATTGGTCTCCACCGGACGCTTTGTAGCCCTCATTGAACAACAGATAAAGCGATTGCATCACGCCATCCAGCCGCCTCGTCAACTCCGCGCCCGCGGGAATTTCAAACGGTATATTTGCCTCGCGGATTTTCTGTTTGGCGCGGGTCAGCCGCTTGGCGATGGCGGCGTCGGTCGTAAGAAATGCGCGGGCGATTTCGGAAATGCCGAAACCGCCCAATGTTTTGAGCGCCAGCGCCACTTGTGCTTCCGCCGGAATCTTTGGGTGGCAGCAGACGAACATCATCCGCAGCCGGTCGTCGGAAATTTCCGATTCTGAAAAAATCGCCGTGTCTGTCCCGGCGTGGCCTTCCATTAACCGGACGATTTCCGGCTCCTTGCCGCGAAAAACGTTCTCGCGCCGCACCACGTCCAGAGCCAGATTGCGCGACGTGCGCATGATCCATGCCGCCGGACTGTTTGGCACGCCGTAAAACGGCCAGGTTTGCAATGCCCGCGCCAGCGCCTCCTGCACCACGTCCTCGGCCAGGGTCAGATGGTCCAGTCCAAAAATGCGGGTCAACGTGGCGATCATTTTTGCCGATTCATGGCGGAAAAGGTGCTCGACCACCTGAACGATTTCAGGCGGCTCGGCCGCAGCGATGGGTTGTTTAACTTTCCCTGGCAAATGTGAAACCATCAAGCAAGAAGGAAACCATGTCAATGCGGTTTAGCTATTTTTGAAAATGCTCCGGGCAAAAGACAAAAAGCCCGCTCAAATAAGCGGGCGGTGATTTCTGAATTACTTTTTTATGAATTCTTTTCTTCCGGCTTCGCTTCCGGTTTGCCTTCAGCAGCGGCCGCGGGAGTTTCTTCTGGCGCCTCCGGAGCTTCTGATATAAAATCGACCCATTCCAAAATCGCCCTCTGAGCCGAATCACCAATTCGCTGGTTCATCTTGATGATGCGCGTATAACCGCCGTTGCGGTCCTTGAAGGCCGGCGCGATTTCCTTGAACAGGATTTTAGCCGCGTCCTCCTGGTGCAGACGCGCCGCTGCCAACCGGCGATGGTGCATCGAGCCCTTCTTGCCCAGCGTCACCATTTTTTCGGCAACTACGCGCGCAGCCTTTGCCTTCGCCACGGTGGTCGTCACGCGCTTGTGGATGATAAGGCTGCAAACGAGATTGGCGAGCATCGCGTTGCGATGTTCGGAAGTGCGGCCAAGCTTGGCCGTGCGTTTCAGATGTCGCATAAATTATTCCGTCTTGGGTTCTTCCTTCGGCGATTCCAGCAGGCCCGGCTCAAAATTCATTCCGAGCGAGAGGCCCAGCGCCTGCAGCTTGTCTTTGATTTCATTCAACGATTTCTTGCCGAAATTGCGATACTTGAGCATCTCCTGTTCCGTCTTCATCGCCAACTGGCCAACCGTCGTGATGTTCGCGTTGTTCAGGCAATTGGCCGCGCGGACACTCAGCTCGATTTCGTTGACACTCATGTTGAGCAACTTCTTCATCTTCGTCTTTTCCTCGTCTTGCTTGTCCGCAGCCTCCTCAAACTCAACCGCGTTCTTGTCGTAGAGCGCAAAGACGTCCAGATGCTTCTGTAGAACCACCGACGCCTGCGTGAGCGCGTCGTCGGGCGTGATTCGGCCGTCGGTCCAGATTTCCAA
>JASHVW010000347.1 GCA_030044395.1 Verrucomicrobiia bacterium | reverse complement strand
AAATGCCCGGTTCATGGAGAGCCTCTCCAAGTGATGGAACGGGTTGGGGTTGCCGCTTACCAGGCTTCATCTTCGGGAAACACGTTATCGAATTTCTCGCTGCGGCGCGGCTCGGCCATCATCGGCGCCACCGCGTCGCGCCAGACCGGATAATGCGGCGTCTCCTTGTGCGCCGCGGCGGCCGCGGCATCGCGATAAACCTCCACCAGGATGAACCGCGCCGGATCGTCCTGCTGCTGGACGACATCGAATCGGACCACCCCCGGCTCCTTCAGGCTCGACCGCGCATTCGCCAGCGTCGCCTCTTTGAAAGGCCCGACGGATTCCGGCTTGACATGAACATGAACATGAACAATGAGCATATAAAACGGATACGCGAAACCTTCGGAAAGCTCAAGTTCGCGCCCGGCCAAAATTGTGTATTGGCAGGGACGCCGCGCCCTGTCCGCCATAGACTCCAACCTCGCGCCTCGTCTTTTGCGTTTTTCGTGTTCAACCGACGTGCTCGCAATTTGCCCTAGGATTCCGGCAGAATTTCAATTCCGCTTATTTTGGCATTGTGATCCGGGCTTGCTTCCGTTGAGGAAACACAAATGGAGATTTTGCCCTTCCCGTCCGGGACGACGTTCGGAATATCCTTAACCAGGGCCTTGTTCATTCCCCCTGCCGCAACGAAAATATCCAGGTTTGACAACACCAACTGATTGTTAATTTGAACGTCTTCAATGCGCTCTCCCGCATTACCATCAAAAACCTCCGCAAAATGCAGACGCACGAGATAATGCGCCGGCTGCAATCCCGGAAAAACGAAGTCAATCTTTTTGCCGTAACGTTCGCTTTGATAAACCGCCTCCGGTGCCGCGTTTGCTACTTGCGTGTCAATCGCCGACTGTGAACCGGCCATGTTTCCGCTCATGGCGTTGGGGTCGGGCAAAAAATCCCCGCTGGATTCATCACTGCCGCAGATAATTCTTATGGGAACCGGAAGCGCAACGAGTCCGGTTGACGACGGCGCAGGAAGCTTTGGGTATTGAAAATCAGCCGGCATCGTCGCCGGCGGACGGTCTGCCACCGCGCTGCCCCAGACCAAATTCGGTTTCGGCCCCATGACCAGTTTCAGCGTGCCACCGCTGATGATTTCATCCCGGTACAACCATGAGCGCGAGAGCGGTTTGCCGTTTAACGAAACAGACTGGATATAGATGTTTTGCGGACCATTATGTTTTGCAATGATGATGAATTTTTTTCCTTTATAGTATTTGGGGTCCAGGTGAACGACCGCTTTGTTAACGACCGGGCTGCCAATGATATAAATGCCGCTGGAAGGATTCACCGGATACAGCCCCAGCGCGCTCCACACGTACCAGGCCGCCATTTGGCCGCAATCAACGTTCCCACATTCTCCGGAAGGCGTGTCGCCATACATTTCAGACATGATCTGACGCACGTGTTGCTGGGTTTTGTAGGGCGCGCCGGCGTAATTATAGAGATAGGCCACGTGATGAGACTGCTCATCGCCCTGCGAGTATTGGCCGACCATGCCGCTGATATCCGGATCGTCCGAGTCCACAAACGAGCTCGCGTTAAACATGGCATCCAGCTTGTCAATGAAGCCCTCGTCACCGCCGTAAAGGCGGATCATGCCCGGGATGTCCTGCTGCGCGGCAAACGCGTACTGCCACGCATCGGCTTCGGTGTATTCATCGCCGACAAGGCCGGTCGTCGTAAAGGGCGCCCGCCATGAACCATCGGCCTCGCGGCCCCTGAAAAATTTTGTCGTGCCGTCGAATACGTTGTAATAATTCGCCGCCCGTTGATAAAACATCTTTGCGTCATCCTCGTGACCGAGCGACTCCGCCATGCGGGCGATGCACCAGTCATCCACGGTATATTCCAACGTGTGCGACGTTGCCTGCTCCCCGCGAGCCGACGGGACGTAGCCAAGTTTTTTGTAACTGCCCAGGCCATTTCGATCCTGCATTGCCGTATCGCGCATGGCCTGGTAGGCGGCCTCGGCATCAAAACCGCGAAATCCATCCAGATAAGCCTCGGTCATCATATCGGCGGAGTGATAGCCGATCATGCACCACGTTTCATTTCCCCAGAACGGCCATATGGGTATGGAATGCTGGTTTAATTGACGGTATTCGGCCAGCATGGATTGCACCATGTCGTTGACACGGTCGGGATGAAGCAGCCCCATCAACGGCCATTCAGCCCGATAAATGTCCCAGATCGAAAACGTCGTGTAATTCACAAAGCCGCTGCCGGGATGGTTTTGATGGTCATAACCGCGATAGGTCCCATCCACGTCATCAAACATGACCGGCGCCAGGCAGGTCTGATATAAATTGGCGTAGAACGTTTTGCGAATATGCGGGTCTGGCGATTCAATTTGCACGAGATTCAGGACTTTGTTCCATTGCCTGGCCGCATCCGCCTCGACGGCGTCAAAATCCCATCCAGGAATCTCTGCGGCTAGATTCTTGCGGGCGCCTTCGATGCTGGTGGGCGAAATGCCAACCTTGACCAGGATCACTTCACCTTGCGTCGTTTGGTAATTGACGAAGGCTTTGACATCCTTTCCTTGCGCGCTCGAAGCGCCCCCCGGCAGGCGTTTTCCATTTTCCTCAATGCCGAACGACGAAAATGGCTTCGAAAATTGGATGACGAAATAAACATCCCGAACGCCTCCCCAATCATCTGATGAGCGCGAGCCGCTAATGGTGGTGTCATTATCCATTCTGAGAGACGAGTCCCTCGTACCGCCGCCAACAGCATGCGCAAGGTCCAAAATGACATGAGACTCACCCGAAGCGGGGAATGTGTATTTGTGAAAACCGCAACGGGCGGTGGCGGTCAGATCAACCGTGACCTTTGGGTCTTCAAGAAAAACATGATAATAGCCGGGTCGGGCGGTTTCCTGATCATGTGAGAACCGCGAGGCATAACCATGTCCGGGTGTGCCGGTATCCAGGTTGATTTCGCCAACAGTCGGCATTAACAACACGTCTCCCAATCCCCCGCAGCCGGTGCCGGATAGATGCGTGTGGCTGAAACCATTAATGACTGAATCGGAATAGTGATAGCCAGAGCATGCGTCCCAACCTTGTTTCGGGGTATCGGGACTCAATTGGACCATGCCGAAAGGAACCGTGGCGCCAGGGTAAGT
This sequence comes from Verrucomicrobiia bacterium, assembly GCA_030044395.1. GTDB lineage: Bacteria > Verrucomicrobiota > Verrucomicrobiia > Limisphaerales > UBA11358 > UBA11358. Next base: position 1,642 of record JASHVW010000347.1, on the reverse strand, counting down.
GTGCCCATGCTGGTCTGTTCCCACCAACGGAATACCATCCAAATCTGAACCTGTTGATCCCCATGAAGGCATTGAAACCAGGCACAACCCGAAAATGATACGTAAATAATTATGTTTTAGCATGAATTGGCCTATGGCGTAATACAGTTGGCTGAGATTTCCCATTTGACCCGTTGTTCATGGCGTCAAATTGACTTTTGCCGACCGTTTTCGCGATTATCCCCCCATCGCACGGATTGGCAAGCAAATTCAAGGTGCCAAGACGCCGCTCTTCGGTGCCTGCGTCATGGTCCCTGCCGATTTTCACATGATGGTGATGGCTCGAAAACTGCGCCCGGAAAATCCCGGCGCGATTATTGAATTTCTGTCAAATGTCGTAGCTCCTTAGCGTCATCAATTCTGAACAGCCCATTCGCTCATGGGCTTCCACCACTCCGGATGGGGTTGATGACTACGGTTCCAATGTTGCGCAGCTTGGGGAGGGTAAAGGTAATCCCTTCGCTTTACCAAGACCACGTGACCGTCGCAAAACAGCAGGTTGTAACCCCCGGCATGAGGAGGTTCGACTTCGGTAACTTGCGTGAACTTCCACGGCACCATTCTTACACCCCCAATAACTCCCTGCTGAATCCGCTCGGGTCGTGTATCGCCAGCCGCATACATTTCACTTGGGGCCACGACGCCATTTTCAGGAACCTTTACATATACCTCACCTAGTCCCTGCCACTCTGACGGGGGGATTCTCACACCCAACATGCCGAGGATATCGTAGGCATAGCCGCTGTAAGCGTTGAAATAGCCGCCCACCGGCGAAGGAGGCTGCCAGAGCACGGCTCCCCCCTCGGCAATGTATGTTGGACATTGCCAGGCTACGTTGGTCCATGCGATGGGACTATAGGGAGCCAGAAAATCCGCCCATGTTTGGAATGGCTCGCCACCCAAGCCAGGCGGATACACGTGGTGGTCAGAGACATACATTTCCAGGGCCAGCCCAATTTGGTGCAGGTGGTTCTGACATGACGCGCTCTGAGCTTGCTCCTTGCTCTTCGATAGCACCGGCAACAGCAGTGCTGCCAGAATGCCAATGATGGCGATAACCACGAGCAATTCGATTAGAGTAAACGCTCTCAATCGGGATTTCCCATTTGACCTGTTGTTCATGGCGTCAAATTGACTTTTGCCGACCGTTTTCACGATCATCCCCCCATCGCACGGATTGGCAAGCCATTTTGCAGTTCCCAAACGACGTTTTTCAGTGTCTCCACCATCTTCGGCACGGATTTTTACCGCCCAGCCAGCCTCTGGAACCTGCACCAGACGCAATTCACCTGTGTTGACTGATGGTTTCATGCGTTGCACAGGCCCTTAACATCCCGGACATCCAAAACGCTCTGATTTTGCCAGCGCGGTCTTCCATGAAAATTCAATTAACCGTAAACGCCCCTTGCAGCGGGAGGTCCAGGGAAGAGTATCCCACCATCACCCGGTATCTCCCGGGAAGGACGGTCCAATCGTGGGCCTCAGTGTCCCAGCAACACAGCGATTTCTCATCCAGTTGCATCAAAACATGCCGGGTCTTGCCCGGCTTGAGCGACACCTTCGCAAACTGCTTCAGCTCCTTCGGCGGTTGCGGAATTGCCGA
>JASHVW010000346.1 GCA_030044395.1 Verrucomicrobiia bacterium | reverse complement strand
TGAACGCCAGTGGTGGCAAGTTTCAGCGAGTTCTAGCCAGTTTTGGCGAGTTGTTTAATCACTCACCGCATGACTGGCAGTTTCACTGACAGTGGCCGTCCATCGCTTCAAGGAACCCTTTATTTATGCGGGTTCTGTCGACTTGAACACAGATGGACACAGATGAAATAAATGTCGGAAAACTCAACCGCGAAGATTGGCGCGGCGGCCAATGCAAACACTCAAACGCCGACTGCAATGCATTTTCCTGGTTGCCTTTCCAATATGATTGGAAATACTTGCCGAATGAAAGCCACCAGCCAATCCCGCCGTGATTTCATTAAAACCGCTTCTGTCGCCGCCGCCAGCCTGCCGTTTGCCGGTGCCCTCAGTTCCTGTGCGCAGGAAAGCGCGCCAACAAAAAAGATCGGCTTCGCCCTCGCCGGCCTTGGCGAGTTAAGCACCACCCAGATCGCCCCCGCGCTTCAAAATACACAATTTTGCAAGCTCGCCGGCATCGTCACCGGCCACCCTTACAAAGCCGAAAAATGGAAGGCGCAATACGGCATCCCCGACAAGAATATCTATAATTACGACAACATGGAACAAATGGCGGACAACCCCGACATTGACGTGGTCTATGTGGTCACTCCGAACGGCCTGCACGCCGAGCATACCATCAAAGCTGCCCGGGCTGGCAAACACGTCCTTTCCGAAAAACCCATGGAAGTCTCCGTCGAAAAATGCCAGCAGATGATTGACGAATGCAAAAAGGCCGGAAAGCAACTGGCGATCGGCTATCGCCTGCACTTTGAACCGAACAACCTCGAATGCGTCCGCCTGGCGCACGAGAAGGTTTTCGGCGGTGTGAAATTGATTCAAGCCGGCTTTGGGTTCCATATCGGTGACCCCACGCAATGGCGCCTAAAAAAGGACCTCGCCGGTGGCGGTTGCCTCATGGACGTCGGGATTTACGCATTGCAGGCCACGCGTTATTTGTCCGGTGAAGAACCCAATGAAGTCTCCGCCTTCACCACCGTGACCGACCCGGTGAAGTTCAGCCAGGTCGAAGAATCCATCGTCTGGCAGTCAAAATTTCCGAGCGGCATCATCGCCAATTGCAGCTCAACCTATAATGCTGACGGCCTCGGTAGCTTCAAGGTGTCCGCGGAGCAGGGATGGTTTGATATGAATCCCGCCTTCCAATACCACGGCAACCACGGTGTTCGCGGTGATGGCGAGGAAATTAATTTTACCGACATTGACCAATTTGCCGCTGAAATGGACGACTTCGCCCAATGTATCCTGGAGAATCGCCCCACCAAAGTCCCCGGCGAGGAGGGCCTTCGCGACGTGAAAATCATGATGGCCATTTACGAATCCGCCCGGACGGGCAAGACCGTCACGTTGGCATAAAAGTGGCGCTCCATGGGGCCATCACATTCGCTTGCGTTTTGGAGTGCGGCAGCCCTCTGCCGCTTTCATTTTGCAATTTGCGACGCTTATAATCTTCTGCCGCTTTCGGAAACCCGCTGCGCTGCCTGATTGAAAAATAATGAGCTAACCGCCTCCCTGCGACTACAACTCATCTGCGGCGAAACGTATCATTGAGCGAGCCTGTCTCAGAGCGGACCAATGTGCCCAACCCAATGTTGTGCCGCGCAAACCAGCCGTCATTAACTTCCAGGACGTAAACAATATTCTTGTTGGCAGCCACGACGGGAGTGGGGTCATTTTTTTCAAGATGGTGGATTTCTTCAATGACGCCGTCCGGCCCAATGTAAGCGGCCGACAGCGAAATTGGACAATTCGTCATATAGAAGCCATCCGGGGGCAGAATGGGCTGCGGCAGGACAAATAGCATGGCCGTTTCATCGGTGATGTTGGTCCGATACATCAAGCCCGTGGCTACTTCGTCAGCCGTTGTGGCCAATTCGGCATCGAGCACCTCCGCACCGAGATAAATTTTCATCTCTGGCAGCGTCGGCTGGCCATGGGTCGGCACGGGGAAAGATTTGCGGAGAAATGTATCGCTGAGCGCGCCTTTTTCGGTGCGAATCACCGTGCCCACACCGATGTTGTGCCGGGCGAACCAGCCATCCGTTGTCTCCAAAACGAATTGGATGTTGTCATTCGTGGCCGTGACCGGGATGGCGTCGTTTTTTTCGAGATGATGGATTTCTTCAATCACGCCGTCAGGCGAAATGTAAGCGGCTGAGAGCGAGACGGGACAATTGGTCATCCAGAAGGAAGCGGCCATGGGATAAGGCAGCACGAACAGCATGGAATCGGATTCAGGGATATTAGTGCGGAACATCATGCCAGTTTCTTCTTCTTCCGGCGTTAGCGCCAGTTCCGTGTCCAAAACCCCGGTGCTGCCCAAATAAATTTTCATCTTCGGCAGCGTCGGCTGGGCGTGCGTGGGCATTTGGTTTTCGCTCGCCGGCGCGGCCGGTTGGTTGCAGCCTGCCAAAAGCGGCACCACAGCTATCTGGATGACAAAATTCCTTAAATTCACGCGAACAGAGTGCCGAAGGCGGAAATGTTTTTCAACCAAACTCGGCAGATCGCTCACGATTTACGCATGACGAATTACAATTGCTTCCTGAATTTGAACCACGGACACACGCTGGCGCGCGCCGTGATTGCCTATTTCAGCCCCTGGCCGCGCGCTGCCGGCAGCCAGTCCCACCAGTCCAAATGCTCATCCAGTCCAAAATTTGAAACTTTTGACCTCCAACGGTTTTAGATGATAATCATTTATGCCGCAGTTTTCCTACAAGGCGCGTAAACGTTCCGGCGAATTAGTCGAGGGCGTTCTCGAAGTC
>JASHVW010000345.1 GCA_030044395.1 Verrucomicrobiia bacterium | reverse complement strand
TCCTGCCCGACAATCTCAGGCGCCAAGGCGCGGGAGTTCGAGGCGAGAGGGTCCACGGCTGGATAAATACCCAGTTCGGCGATGGACCGCTCCAGCACAATGGTTGCGTCCAAATGCGCAAACGTCGTCGCCGGCGCCGGGTCCGTCAGGTCATCGGCGGGAACATAGACGGCCTGGAAGGAAGTGATGGAGCCTTTTCTCGTGGAAGTGATGCGCTCTTGCAGGTCGCCCATCTCGGCGGCAAGGGTTGGTTGATAGCCCACGGCGCTGGGCGTGCGGCCCAACAAGGCGGACACTTCGGAACCGGCCTGCGAAAAGCGGAAAATATTGTCAATGAACAACAGCACGTCCTGATTTTTCTCATCGCGGAAGTATTCAGTGACGGCGAGAGCGGAAAGCGCCACGCGGAGACGCGCCCCGGGCGGCTCGTTCATCTGGCCGTAAACCAAACCGATTTTCGAGCCGGGCGCGATGATGGGCAAGCCGTGTTCATTCTTCTTAGGATGGCCTTGCGTGTCTTTTTCAACCTTGATGACGCCCGCTTCGATCATTTCGTTGTAAAGATCGTTGCCTTCACGGGTGCGTTCGCCGACACCCGCGAACATGGAGATGCCGCCATGCAGTTTGGCGATATTATTGATCAGCTCCATGATGACGACAGTCTTGCCGACTCCCGCGCCGCCAAACGCGCCGACTTTGCCGCCCTTCAGGAACGGGCAAATCAGGTCAATCACCTTGATCCCCGTGGTCAGAATCTGCGGAGAGGTGGATTGGTCCACCAAGGCGGGCGCCGGACGGTGAATGGGATTAAATTTGTCCGCTTTCACCGGCCCCTGCTCATCCACCGGCTCGCCAACGACGTTGAAGACACGGCCCATGACCGCTTCACCGACGGGCATGGAAATCGCAGCGCCGGTGTCGGTGACGTCGTAGCCGCGCTTCATGCCCTCGGTTGCGCCCATGCAAACGCAGCGCACCCAGTTGTCACCCAGGTGCTGGCTGACTTCAAGGGTCTGTTTCGTTTTGCCACCGCCGGGCAGGTTGAACTCGACGGTAAGCGCGTTGTAAATGGCCGGGAGCGGCGAGGGAAACTCGACGTCCACGACCGGGCCGATGATTTGAACGATTTTGCCTTTGCTCATGTGCTTTAAAATTGGGTCTTTGAATGTTATCCCACGGCCATTTGCGCGCTGGCGATTTCCAGCAATTCCTTCGTGATGTTCGACTGGCGCAATTTGTTGTATTCGAGCGTCAGATCCTTGATGATCTGCTTCGCGTTGTCGGTCGCATTCTTCATGGCAACCATCCGCGCGCTGTGCTCCGATGCCCGCGTTTCGAGCAATAGCTGATGCACCTGGAAATTCAAACAATGCGGCAATAATGCGCCCAGCACGGTCTTTTCGTCCGGCTCGAATTCAAAAATGTCCAAGCCGCCGCCGTCCGCCGGGGCCAACGGTTCCGACGGAGCATTGACACCCGCCGTGACCCGTTTGATTTCGCCGATGGGCAAAAACGGAATCAATTTCGGCTGTTGCACGAGGGTGGAAACAAAATTGGCGTACAAAATATCCACGGCGTCCACCTCCTGCTTCAGGAACATGTCCTGCGCAAATTTTGAAATGGTCCGCGCTTCGGCGAAACCGGGCGGGTCCTTATAAGTGAACTCCGCGGCCAATTGGCGTTTGGTGCGGGCGATAAATTGCGCGCCCTTCTTTCCCGCGCAAATGAACACCGTCGTGTTCTTGTCGAACTTGATCGCTTCCCGGGTGAGATTGCTGTTCAAACCACCGCACAAGCCACGGTCCGTGCTCACAAAAACGATCCCGCGCTTCCGCACCGGGCGCTCTTTCATCAGGGGATGTTTAAACCAGACAATGCGCGGGGCGGCTTCGCCCAGAATCCGGTTCATCAATTCGGCATAAGGCCGCGCGACGAGCGCGGCTTGCTGCGCCTTGCGCATCTTGGCCGCCGCCACCATCTGCATCGCTTTCGTAATTTGGGCGGTGTTCCTGACCGACTTGATTCGCCGTCGTATGTCGCGCGTGCTCGGCATGGATTAATCAGTGATACGTCGGCCTGAATTCCGTCACGGCGGCCTTCAACTCGGCCGCCACGGCGTCGCTGATAGCCTTCTCGCCGCGAATCCGCGCCAATAATTCGCCTTTGCGCGTGGCCAGAAAATCCGTGAGCTTCGCCTGAAAATCCTTCACCCGGTCCACCGGAACGTCATCCAGGAAATTATTTTGCACCGTCCACAACACCGCCGCCTGCACTTCGACGGGCATCGGGTTGTATTGGTTCTGTTTGAACAATTCAACGATTCGTTTGCCCCGTTCCAGCAAGGCCTGGGTTTTGGCATCGAGGTCGGACCCGAACTGCGCGAACGCCGCCAGCTCGCGGAACTGGGCCAAATCGCCTTTGATGCGACCGGCGACCTGTTTCGTGGCCTTGATCTGCGCCGCGGAGCCCACGCGGGAAACAGACAAACCCACGGAAATTGCCGGGCGCACGCCCTGGTAGAATAAGTCCGTTTCCAAATAAATCTGCCCGTCCGTGATGGAAATGACGTTTGTCGGAATATACGCCGAAACGTCGCCCGCCTGCGTCTCGATAATCGGCAGCGCGGTGAGCGAACCATTGCCGTATTTTTCCGAAACACGCGCGCTGCGTTCGAGCAACCGGCTGTGCAGATAAAATACGTCGCCTGGGTACGCCTCGCGGCCGGAAGGCCGTTTAAGCACCAGGGAAACCTGGCGATACGCCACCGCATGCTTGGAAAGGTCATCGAAAATGATGAGCGCATCCATGCCGTTGTCCATGAACCATTCACCTATCGCCGCGCCGGCGAATGGTGCCAGGTATTGGTTGGTTGCGGAATCTGATGCCGCGGCCACCACCACAATCGTGTAGGGCATCGAACCGGTCTTTTCCAAAATGTCCAGCACGCGCGCAATGTTCGATTGCTTTTGGCCGATGGCGACATAGATATTGTAGATTGGCCGGAAATCCTTCTCGCCACTGGTCTCCGCGGCCTTGTTGATGCGCGCCTGGTTGATCATCGTATCCACGCCAATCGTGGTCTTCCCGGTGGAACGGTCTCCGATGATCAGTTCGCGCTGGCCGCGACCGATGGGAATCATCGCATCAATCGCCATGATGCCCGTCTGCACCGGCTGGCTGACCGGCCTGCGTTTGACAATCCCGGGCGCGATTTTTTCAACCGGATAAAAGACGTCGGCCTTGATCGGTCCCTTGCCGTCGAGCGGTTGACCCAGCGAATTGACCACACGCCCCAGCAACCCGCGTCCCACCGGCACCTGCAACAGTTTGCCGGTTGTGCGGACTTCGCCACCCTCCTTGACCTCGGTATAGTCACCCAAAATGATCGCGCCAACCTCGGTTTCTTCCAGATTGAGCGCGATTCCCGTGATGCCATTGCCAAAATCGAGCATCTCGTTGAGCATCGTGTCGGTCAAACCTTCAATCCTGGCCACGCCGTCGCCGATTTCGCGGACGGTGCCGACATTTTGTTTGGCGGTGGCGATCTTCGCGCCCTTGATTTGCTCTTCAATTTCCTGCAATAGGTTGCTCATAAAATTTCGCTAAAAACTCTCCTCCAACTTTTCCAAACGCATCTTAATGCTGCCGTCATAAAGGTCACTACCCACCTGGACGCGCAAGCCGCCGATCAGCGCCGGATTCTGCGCGAACGAAATGTTCACCCCGTTGCCATATTTGCTCTTGATCTGGCCGGCGACATGGCTTTGCAAGTCACCGGACAACAGGGTCGCGCTTTCCACGCGGGCCGTCCGCTGTTCCAAATCCAATTTCACCAGGCGCTGCAGCCGTGCCAGTATATCCATGTAACCCCGCGGCTTTTGCGAAAGCAGCAGTGCCACAACCCGGCGGACGCGACTCTCGTCCAACACGCCGTTCACCCGGCAACTGCGGAACAGTTCCCGGGCTTCGCGCAATGCCAGTTTGGAAATCTTCATGCCTTGAGCTGGTTGGGATTTCGGATTCGGGACCGGTCAGGCCGTCAATTGCCTTTCTGTTTCCTCCGCGAGGCGGCGCTGGTCTTCCGGCGTTAAAATTTTTCCAGTGACCGTCGTCGTCGTTTGCACCACCAGCCGGCCCACTTCCCGTTTTAATTCGCCCAGCATTTGCAGACGTTCCTGTGCCGCGGCTTCCCGCGCCTTGATGACGATTTGTTCCGCGGCGGCAACGGCCTTTTGCGTTTCCTGCTCGCGCACACGCGCCGCGGCTTCCCGCGCCTCCTTGATCAATTGATCGGCCTTGTCTCCGGCGTCCGTGAGGATTTTCTGCCGTTCAGCCTCGGTGCGGATGACCTCCACCTTGATCTTCTCAGCGTTGGCCAGTGATTCGGCGATCTTGTCGCGGCGCGCCTGCAGCATTTTGAAAATCGGCCCATAGGCAAACTTCCACAGGACAAAAAAGACGATTGAGAAGCTGATCGTCTGCGTGACCAGCGCTCTCCAGTCAATTCCTAGTTCGCTCATAACCGTGTTTATTTGACGGCAAACCAGGCAATGACCGCCCAGCCTTCTGCGAGGGCCATCCCGACGAACATCCACAACAGGATGCGTCCCATCATCCCCGGATTGCGGCTCATGGCAATGAGGGCGCCGGCGGTGGCGCAACCGATGCCGATGGACGCGCCAGCCATCGCCACACCGGTCTTGATATCGGTGTTGATGAGCAAGTTTTGCGCTATATCTGCTGCTAGCATATTATTTCCTTCCAGTTTATTTTTGTTGTTGTCGCAGCCGCTTTTTCTTCAAGCGAACCGCAAATTTAAAGTTTTAATGGCCCGCCTCCTCCTCATGCGAGCACATCGTGCCCACAAAAGCAACGACCAGCAACCCGAACACGAATCCCTGCACGGCACAAACAAACGTTTCATAAAAATAAACGGTGAGCGTGATGAACACTGACGCCAGCCAGGATTGCATGTGAAATCCCATGTCGAGCATGGTTTCGCCGGCAAAGATGTTCCCGTAAAGCCTCATCGCCAGCGCCACCGGACGCGCGAATAAAATGGAGACAACTTCCATCACGCCGATAAAGATGAAAAGCGCGGCCAGGATGGGATACACCCATTTGCTGGCTTTCATCTTCACGCCGAAAATGTGTTTGGTGAACCCCCAGACGCCATTGTAACGGATGGCCCAAAAAAGGCTCATCACCAAAAAAATGGCCGTCATTGCCACGGTTAGGTTCGCATCCGATGTTGGCGGGCGGAAGATTGGCCGGTGCACGTTTTCCACGGCAAAAGGCAACAGACTACCCTTGACGGGTGTTCCGAACCCGATGCTGCCAACGCCGGGAATCAAGTCCACGTAATTACACAGGACGATGAAAATCAAAAACGTTGTCGCATACGGAAAAACCCAGCGCGTGACCCGGGGGTCGAGAACGTCTTTCATAAAGCTTTCCCATCCTTCGACGATCATCTCCAACACGTTTTGCATTCCAGATGGGATTTCCTTGATGTTTTTCCAGGTCGTCGCCCGGACCATGACCAAAATAATCGCGGCGACGATCCATGAGCAAATGATGGAATTGGACACGGGAAGCGCCAGGGCTTCAGGCCACCAGCTTCCAAAAATGGAAGGCACCTCCGGGTCCGGCGACTGTCCGATGTAGAATATTGCAGGCGGGGCCTGTTTGGGAAGGGCTTCCGGCTCGGGGGCGCCGGCTGGCGGCGTCTGCGCCGCCGCGTTGGACACCGCTTGAACCCCCGGGTTAGTCGCCGGCGATTGCGCTTCCAGCTTTACCGCAAGCATCACGGCAACAAAGATGCCTGCGAAAATAATTTTACTGAATTGTTTCACCAAAAAAAATCGTTCCGGAGCACACGAATGACCGATGGATCATCGCTAATTGTGCTTCCAAGAACCCACAATTTGCCTCATCGTGAAAAAATTCACAAGGGATTTTTGGAAGAATTTTTGGAGGGAAAGAACCGCATAAATCACCGAATCACCAATTTCTCCGCAGGTCTTCCGGGCTTTTCCCCTGCTCGCGCAATCTGCTCAAACTGAGGCTGTCATGGCGTTTGGCCAGCCGCCGTCCGTGGTCATCGCACAGCAGTTCGCAGTGAAAAAATCGTGGCGGCGTCAAACCCAGCGCGCGATAAAGCAATACCTGCCGTGCCGTGCTCACGAGCAGATCCGCGCCGCGAACAACCTCGGTGATTTGCATCGCCGCGTCGTCCACCACGCAGGCCAACTGGTAGGCGGGCACGTCATCGTGCCGCCAAACCACGAAATCGCCAAAATCTTTTCCGGCGATAAATTTTTGCCCGCCGAGATTTTCGTCCCCAAAGGAAATCGTTTCGCCATCAGTAACGCGAAAACGCAAGTTGGACCTTTGGTTTGTTATTTCCGACACACGGTTGGAACGGCAGGTGCCGGGATAAACCGGCTCGTCATCTTCAGCGTGCGGAGCGCTCGCAGCGACTTGAATGTCCCGGCGGGAGCAGGTACACGCGTAAACAAAATTCCCTTCGTGCAATTTTTCCAGCGCCCGGCGATAAAAATCCATCCGCTCGCTCTGGTTGTAAGGCCCAAATTTGCCGCCGACGTCCGGGCCTTCGTTCCACCTGAATTCAAACCAGCGCAAATCCTCGAGCATTGCGGCGACAAATTCCGATTTGCATCGCGCCTGGTCCAGGTCTTCGTTCCGCAAAATCAAATCGCCGCCGTTTTGCCGCGCGCGCTGCTGCGCCGTCCAAAACGTTTTCGCATGGCCCAGATGCAAAAGACCCGTCGGCGACGGCGCGAGGCGTCCGCGGTACGCTTCAGAATGCCTCATGGGGATTGGCGGCAAGCCACTCGGCTAAGCCGGGCAACGGCCTGGACAATATCTTTTGAATCCTCGAAATATCCAGCGAAGTGTCGGGCGCACGGGGCGGTCCGGAAAAGTCTTTGGCCAGCCCTGGCTCCATCCTTGGCTTCAACCCGGGTGAACGTTGGGCGAGCAATTGTCCCATCTGCCAGCGGGATAATTTCTCCGCGCCGGCCGCATGAAAAAGGCCGGCGCAATTTTTAACGGCCAGTTCCCATCCGGCGCGGGCGGTTTCGCCCGCAAAAAGCGGCGAGCGAAATTCGTCGGTAAACAATTTGATGCTCCGGCCCGCTTGCAGATCATGGCGCAATTGTTCGTTGAAGCCGCGCCGGCCTGATTTCGACGTGCCGCAATTGATGGAGGCGCGCAGCACGATCGCGCGCGGGTTTTTCAGGACAATTTGCTCGGCGGCGACTTTCGTTTCGCCATAAAGTGAAATCGGATTGACCGGGTCTGTTTCGGTGTAATCTCCCTTCCGGCCGTCAAAGACAAAATCGGTGGAGAGAAAGACGAACGGGATCCCGGAGGCCAGTTCCGCAAGAACACGGGTCGCTTCCACATTCAGGCGCCGGGCCAGTTCGGGATTCGCCAGCGCTCCCGCAATCGTCGGAATGGCGGCGCAGTGGATGATGAGTTTAGGTTGGTCTTTCCTGAATTCGTGGGTGAGGGCGGGAAAATCGAGCAAATCAAATTGATCGCGCGTCAGGCCGCGCACCCGCCAGAGCGGAGCATATTGCGCCGCCGTCTGAGCGAAATAATTGCCGATGAGTCCGTTCGCCCCGGTTACCCAGGCCAAACCATGGGAAGCTTTTTCCTTCATCATTCTTCACTTCGGTGGCAGCCGCCCGACCCAGAGGCCGCTGCCGACATAATGCCATTGCAATTCAGGAATTTGCGGCTGACCCCCGCCACGGATAATCATCCGGTCTTGTGGCCGCATCTCGTGCACCCACGGTTCAAACGCGCGGGGATCGTCGAAATTCCATTGGACCTTGCGGAGCACCTCCAAATCATCCGGTCGCATCCAGCCCGATTCAAATCCCAAAATGTATTTCCAGTCGGCGGTCGGATTTTTGAAAAAAGTCTCGAAAAAAACGTCCATGTCCGAATTGTAAATGATTCCTCCCTTGCCAGGCAGCCAGCCGGCGGCGTCCGGATTATCGGGCGAAAAATATTCGGTCGTCAAATTTTCCGTCCAGCGACCGTCACGGTCACTGGTGAAGGCAAGATAAACTCCGGCAGCCAGAACGAGGGTAATTCCCAGTCGCCTGGCTGAATCAAAAATTGTCTGGCGCTCGAAATGCGCCTGCAGTTCCAACGCGACCCAGACGATAAACGCCGGTGTGCCAAAGTCCCACCAAAAACGCTGCATCTTCAATCCCAGCAGCCAGCCCAGCGCCATCATCATGAAAATCGGATTCAGCCACACCCGGACGCTCCAGCCGAAAACAAACGCGCGCCACAAGAGCAGCGCCGCCACCGCCAGAACAGCCGCGGTGGCGCCGTCACCCGGATGCAACTCCGGTTCGAGTTGGCGGTTGACAACGAAATCGCCGAACACGCCGAACATGTGGCGCACGGATTGAAACAAAAATCCGAAGGGATGGCCGGTAAGGCCGCAACCGAGAACACTTCCCGCCAGCCAGCAGCCGCCATAGACAAACGCCGGGCGCCAATAGCCCGCCAGAAGAATCGCTGCGCCCGGCAAACACAGCAAATACCAGGAACCGTGAATCCACGCCGAGGCGGCGACTAAGAGCGGCGTAAATAGGATGGCGGCGCGGCGGGGCCGGTCCTTTTCCCATCCGGACCATAGAAACAAGATGGTGATAAGGACCGCGTCGGTGACCAGGTACGGGCGGCCACGTGCAAATCGCGTGCTGCAGGCCGGAACAAACACGACTGCGATGAACAGGGCGGCCAGCCAGGCCTCGGGACGCCGGAACCACGGCAGGCCGCACAACATCACCAGCAGCATGAGGGCAACGACGGAAAAAATCACCAGCGACTCGGCATCGCCGCCGTTCACCTCATGCGCCCACTCCAGAATCTTTTGCCAGCCCGGACTCGGATCAATCGGGAAATCGTCGCGCATGACGAGGATTTGTTGCCAGGATTTTCCCGAAATCGTCTTGGCAGCATGGCGCAACGCGTCGTCCGTCGGCAGAAACCCGTAGCCGATGATTCTCAAGGGGATAAAAATGATGGTGGAAACAACGACAACCCAAACGACCAATGGAACGTAGCGATTGAGCAAATTCATGGCTCAATCCACAAATCGTTTGGTCAAATTTCCGTAGGCGTCAATCCGCCGATCGCGCAGAAACGGCCAATGGGTTCGCGTAACGTCCACCCTGGCCAGGTCAACCGACACGATGAGAATCTCCTCCTTGTCCACCGATGCTCTCGCCAGAATCTCGCCGGATGTTCCCGCGACGAAGCTCTGGCCCCAAAATTCAATGCCCTTGCCGTCCACACCGGCAATTTGTTCCAGGCCGACGCGGTTGGGCGCCGCCACGTAACAGCCGTTGGCCACCGCGTGGCTGCGTTGGATGGTCTCCCAGGCATTGTGCT
>JASHVW010000344.1 GCA_030044395.1 Verrucomicrobiia bacterium | reverse complement strand
TTTCCATCAGCGCGTTCTGTGTCGCCGTGTTCGCCGCATCCGCGGCGGGTGGGGAATTCGTTTCGGCGAACGCGCTGCCCCCCGGGCCGAAACACAGGCAGCCAATCAAAAAGTAGAGGTGGATTCTTTCTCGCATACAAACGTCCGTAAACTCTGCCGTCGGGCGCCCGCCATGTCAATTCGCTTTCAAGTCGAATTCAATCCGCGTCCGCGAGCCGGTCTGGATATTCCGGATCTCCATGTCCTGCAATTCCCATTGCCCGTTCACTTTCTTGAACGATTTGGGATCGAATATTTTCAGCAATTTTCCGTCTGCCCCGTATGCCTGGGCATGGACGATGCCGGGTGTTTGCTCGTCAATCCACGAATCCACGCGCGAATAGCCGCCGGCTGTCGGATTGGGATTGGTGCTCGCCAGCACCATGCATCCTCGTCCGCGCATGAATTCTCTCTTGACGATTTTCTGCTCCGGCCAATGGAAAAATTCCAGGCCCAAATCGGCAACCCAAAAGTCGGAACCGGCGAAGGGGACCATGATTTCTGTATCAGATGCTTTTTTTGCGCTGCGAAATAAATGCCCGAGGATCGGGATGCCGTTCAAAAATGGAACCCGATTCAGGTCGTTTGTGCTATAAAAATAGAGGTTGGGTTCGTCGGTCGCGTGAATCACCAAAAGTGTCTCGGTTTCGTTGGTGCATGTCGCTTCGTAAAAGTCCGACCAGTTGGTCGCCGTGGCCATGCTTTCGAACGTTATGGGGATTCGGAGTGTTTCGCCCTTGCCGTTGCGAGTTTCCAGGACGCCGCTCTCGGTCAGATTATCCGTCGGACACGAGTTGCAAAGCGTCTCGGCCAATCGCTGCCCCTGAATCTGCGCATCGGACAGGCCATTCGTCGTCTGCGCCATCGCCGTATTGGTAAGAAACACAATTGCAAGAGCTGTCGCGAAGCGTCCGTGCTGCTTTGCGGCGTTGCGGGTGAACCCCACGGCTGCTGCTGAACATCCCGGCCACAAGGTGCGTCCGATTGCTGTTCCTTCTCCCCGGGGGAGAAGGTCAGGATGAGGGCGGGCTTTAAAAACCCACTTCATTTCAAATCAAATCCTCTGATCATTGCGCTATCTGTAAACTCTTATGTCATTTCGCCGTCAAAGCCAATGGGAATATTTCCGCAATTTGCCGGACGAAATGCGCTTTTAATTTCGCCCGCGCTTCCGCTGGCACTTCCAGCCAGTCGCATTTGTTGCCATCAGGCAAAATCACCTGCTTGAGACCAAAACGTTGCGCCGCCAGAATCTTTTCCTTTACCCCGCCTACCCGCAACACCCGCCCCCGCAGGCTGATCTCGCCCGTCATCGCCGTGTCCGAACGTACCCGCCGCTGGGCCAGCAACGATCCCAGCGCTGCCACAATCGCCACCCCGGCGCTCGGACCGTCCTTGGGCGTCGCCCCGGCAGGAACGTGAATGTGGATGTCATATTTTCCGTAATCGCTGAAATCAATGTTGAGTTTTCTTGCTTGCGAACGCAAATAACTCACCGCGGTTTGCGCGCTCTCCTTCATCACTTCGCCAAGTGAACCCGTCAAAATCAAATTGCCCCGCCCACGCATCCGTGTCGCCTCGATAAACAATATGTCCCCGCCGACCGGCGTCCATGCCAGACCCGTCGCAATGCCGTATTCAGTGATCTTTTCCGCGCTTTCCTCGATAAACGGCGCGTGGCCCAGCAATTTTTCCAATCCCCCGGCGTCCAGCTTGACCGTCGTCGCCGAGCCGTTGCGCGCCACGATTTTTCGCGCCGCTTTGCGCGCCAGCGCGGCAATTTCACGTTCAAGCTGCCGCACCCCTGCCTCCCGCGTGTATTCGCGAATCAGCTTCCGCAGCGTCCCGTCGTGCAACTTCAAATCCTGCCGCGTCAGCCCGTGCTCTTCAAGTTGGCGCGGAACCAGATAGCGCTTGGCGATTTCCAACTTCTCCGTCTCGGTATAGCTCGGCAATTCAATCACTTCCAGCCGGTCTCGTAGCGCCGGATGAATCGGATCCAGCCAGTTGGCCGTCGCGATAAACAGCACCCGCGACAAATCAAACGGCAAATCCAGATAATGGTCGGTAAACGTGTTGTTTTGCGCCGGATCCAGCACCTCCAGCAACGCCGCCGCCGGATCTCCGCGGAAATCCGCGCCAACCTTGTCCAGCTCGTCCAGTAAAATAACGGGGTTCCGGCTTTCCACACGCCGGAGCGTCTGAATGATCCTGCCCGGCATGGCTCCCACGTAGGTCCGGCGGTGGCCCCGGATTTCCGCTTCATCGCGCATGCCGCCCAGCGATATACGCGCGAATTTCCGGCCCAACGCGTCCGCCACGCTCTTGCCCAGCGACGTTTTCCCGACGCCGGGCGGACCCACCAAACACAGGATCGGACCTTTGATTTGCCGGCGGCGTTTGATGACGGCCAGAAATTCCAGTAGTCGGTCCTTGATCTTGGTCAGGCCAAAATGTTGCTCGTTTAATATCCGCTCCGCTTCCTTTAGATCCAATTTGTCCTCCGTGATCTTCTCCCACGGCAATGCCAGAATCCAGTCGAGATAATTTCGCCCCACGGCGTATTCCGCGGCGGCTGGCGGCGTTTGCTGGAGCCTCTCAATTTCCTGGATCGCGGCCTTGCGCGCCTCGTCAGGCATGATCGTCAGGTCAATCTTGTCGCGCAGCGTCTTGATTTCACTCGAACCCCCGTCCCCTTCGCCTAGTTCCCGCTGGATAGCGCGCATTTGTTCGCGCAGGAAAAAATCGCGCTGGCTTTTGGCAATGGACGACGCGACGTCGTTTTGAATCTTGGAACTCAACGTCAGGACTTCCTGCTCACGATTGAGCATCGGCAGAAGCTTTTGCAATCGCTCGCGCACCGATACGGTTTCCAGCAATTTCTGCCGGTCATCCAGCGACAGGTTCAAATTGGCGGCAATTAAATCGGCGAAATGTCCCGGATGCTCCGTATTGAGCGCGGCGATTTTTACCTGGTCGGGCAGGGCGGCGGACATCTTCGCAATTTCCTCGAATTGCTTGTGCGCGTTCCGCAACATCGCCTGCATCTCAATCGAATCTTCCGTTTCATCGCGGAGCAAATCGTAACCGGCCCGCAAATACGGTGCCGGCTTGGCGTAATTCTTCACCTTGATCCGCCAGAGACCCTCCACCAGCACCCGCGCGGTGCCGTCGGGAAATTTCACCATCTTCGCCAGGCGCGTCACGCTGCCAACCTCATACAAATCTTCCGGCAGCGGTTCCACCACTTCCGGTTTCCGCTGGAGCATCGCGCCAAACAGGCGGTCCCCGGCCACGATGTCGTCGATTAGCTTCAGGCTCGGCCCCGTCTCCACCAGCAACGGCACCACCGCCCCGGGAAATATCACAATGTCCGATAGTCCAAGAATCGGCAGCGTTTCGGGGAGCGAACGCGAGGAAATCCGCGGCACCGGGTCCGCCTTTTCGGCGGTGCCTAGGATGCTGACAAATTCTGTCTCCGGCGCGGTCATGTCTTGTCCTTTGAGATGGTATTTGAAAATGCCACCGGCGCGCAACACGCGCGTCAATCGCAAATTAAAACCCGTCAATAGTTAGATGCTGCCGTCCCCGAAAAGATTCATCCAGGCCTAACTTCCTTCGGCAACCGGCACCTTGGTGGTCTTGGCGTGCAAACGGCGCGCCTGCGGCACGTCGATTCGCAAAAACCCGTTCACGTAGATCGCCTTGGCCTCGCTTAGGTCATAACCTTGCGGCAACTCCAAAACGCTCTCGAACGGACCGTATGAAATCTCCATTACCAGAAAACTGCAGTTCGGCGGACGGCACCCGTCCGGCCGGTTCCCCGCAACCCGCAATTGGTTTCCCTCAACGGTGATTTCAAGATTTTCACTCTTCATCCCGGGCAACTCCACCTTGATCACCAGGCCCGTGTCGGTCTCATAAACATCAGTGTTCGGCACCCAATGCCCGCTGTCGAGGCCCGGACGCCCGCTCACGGCGGAGCGGCGGGAGGCAAAATGAACCGTTGAACTGACTTTGGTTACGGCCATGTTTTGAAATTATTGTAATGCAATACTGCCAATGTGCAAGCAAACTGCTCGCCGATTACGTTGCAACATAACTTCAAAATCGTTTCGCGCAAACGAAATTTTTTTGTTCTAAATTGTCATCGAAATGGCAAAAAATGGCAAAAATTGCGAAGAGCTTGCTTCAAAATTGGATCGTGAAAGGAATTGCGGAATTGTGCGCCCGCGGCGGATGGCCGGGCGCGACGAGCAGGCATATTCGGGAGAAATCTGTAACCAAAGTGCAATAAAGCCAGCCGCATCGCCCCAACGCAACGCCGGCCGCGAAATTGTTAAAGCGCCCTTTGACATTTTCAACTTTTCTCCGCCCCGTGCCCGCGTCAATATGCCCGGATGTTCCGTCATGCCCACCGCGTCGCCTACGCCGAATGCACCGTCGGTAACCATGTTTATCACTCCCGCTACCTCGACTTCCTCGAGGCCGCGCGCGGCGAGTTCCTTCGCTTCCTGGGGACCACCGTTCTGGAATGGCAGCTGCGCGATTGCATTTTTCCCGTCGTGGAAGCCCGGCTCCGCTTCCGCGTCCCCGCCCGTTATGACGATTTGCTCGCGATCGAAGTCTGGCCGACGCTCGCCGAAAAAGTCCGCGTCAATTTTGGCCACCGTATCATCAACCAAAATGGCAAAACTATCTTTGAATCCGAAACCTTTCACGTCTGCACCGGTCTGGACGAGAAACCGAAGCGCCTGCCCGATGAATTGGTGGAAAAGCTAAAACCCCTAATTCAAAAAAATTCCCTGCCATAAAATCGCGGTTCCTGTTGCGCCCGCCGTTTTTTTCTGCGAGAATAATCCGTAGGCGCGAACCAGTTCGATGCAAATCTACCCCAAACATTATTGCGGCGTCTTCGGCGTTTTCGGCCATCCGAATGCCGCTGAACTCACCTACTACGGCCTTTATGCCCTCCAACATCGCGGGCAGGAAAGCGCCGGCATCGTCACCAGCGATGGCAAAATCTTCCGCGCCCACCGCGGCATGGGGTTGGTCCCCCAGGTCTTTGACGGCGATATCCTGCATCAACTTGTCGGCAATCTGGCTGTCGGCCATACCCGTTACTCCACCACCGGCTCCTCGCAATTGAAAAATGCCCAGCCCCTCACCGTGGATTGCGCCCGCGGCCAAATCGCCATCGCCCACAACGGCAATCTCACCAATGCCGCCCGATTGCGCGATGAACTTGAATCCCGGGGCTCGATTTTCCAGACCACCGTTGACAGCGAAATTATTTTGCACCTCCTTGCCCAGCCCGATGCCAATGGCAGCAAGAATCCCTTTGTCTATACCCTCCGTAAGATCGAAGGCGCGTACTCGCTCGTCATCATGACCGAAAAGGAATTGATCGGAGCGCGCGACCCCTTCGGTTTCCGCCCGCTCTGCATCGGCAAACTCGGCGATGCTTGGGTTCTTTCCAGCGAAACTTGCGCCCTCGATTTGATCCATGCCAGATTCGTCCGCGACGTCGAGCCGGGTGAAATCGTCATCATCAACGAGCACGGCCTGCAAAGCATCCAGGCCTTCCCCGAACAGCAACGCCGCGCCTTTTGCATCTTCGAATATGTCTATTTCGCCCGCCCGGACAGCACCATTGCCAATCGCAACGTCTATAAGGTCCGCGTCGAAATGGGCCGCCAGCTTGCGCGCGAATTTCCCCTCGATGCCGACCTTGTCGTGCCGGTGCCTGATAGCGGCAATTGCGCCGCCCTCGGCTATTCCCTCGCCTCCGGCATTCCTTACGAAATGGCCTTCGTGCGCAATCACTACGTCGGACGCAGTTTCTTGCAGCCCTCCCAGCTCATCCGCGACTTCAATGTGCGCGTCAAGTTGAACCTCATTTCCGAGTTGGTGAGAGACAAGCGCGTGATCGTGGTGGACGATTCCATCGTGCGCGGCACCACCTGCAAGGCGCGCGTGAATAATTTAAAGGAGGCCGGCGCCCGCGAAGTTCACGTCCTCGTCAGTTGCCCGCCGCACATGAACCCCTGTGTCTATGGAATCGATTTTCCCGACCGCAGCAAATTGATGGCGGCAAATCATTCCCTAGAGGAGATCCGGAAATATCTCAACGCCGATTCGCTGAATTATTTGTCGCAGGCCGGCATGGTCAAAGCCACTGGACTGCCCGGCAATTCATTTTGCATGGCCTGTTACGACGGAAATTATCCGGTTCCCTTCGACCCGGCCGTGGACAAGCACATCATCGAACGCCGCAACGGCCGCGGCGCCAGCTTGACGGAAACACTGGCTCAGGAGCGGGCGCAGATAAAGCTGCTGTAAAATTGCCGTTCGCCTGCTTCCCCCTCCGTCCCCCCCTCGTTCTTTTCGGCTCATCGGAGAAAGGGCTGAACCACACCAAATCAACTCCATTGACGCCGCTCATCTTCGTCTTCAAAATCGTCCATTATGAAATCGGCTGTGATGACTAAACTGCAACCAAACGTCCCAACTCATCACTCATCATTCGTCGCTCATCACGCGGCAGTTGATGCCGTAATGCTTGAAGAACGCGCCGCCTCATTCACCAAACGTAGCATCAAAACCACCGCCAAACTCGCTGGCCTCAAGATGGCCGTCGCCATGTGCGACCTCACCACGCTCGAAGGCAAGGACACCCCCGGCAAAATCGCTTATCTCTGCCGTAAAGCGCTCCAACCCGCCGACCCCGCATATCATGTCCCTCCCTGCGCCGCCGTTTGCGTATATCCCAATATGACGAAATACGCCCGCAAATTTCTCGGCGAAAATTCTCCAGTCCTTGTCGCCGCCGTCGCCACCGCCTTTCCCAGTGGACAATTTCCCCTGCGCACCAGGCTCGAGGAAGTCCGCCGTACCGTCGCCGACGGTGCAGATGAAATCGACATGGTCGTCAACCGCGCCGCCTTCCTCGCCGGCGACCATGCGCGCGTCTTCGACGAAATCGCCGCGACAAAGGAAGCCTGCGGCTTCGCGCACTTGAAGGTGATTCTCGAAACCGGTGAGCTTGTCACCTACGACAACGTGCGCCTTGCCAGCGAAATCGCAATGCAGGCCGGCGCGGATTTCATCAAGACCAGCACCGGTAAAGTCTCGCCCGCGGCCACCATGCCTGTGACCCTGGTCATGCTCGAAGCCATCCGCGATTATTTCTTTGCCACCGGCTGTCGCATTGGCATGAAACCCGCCGGCGGCATCCGCACCGCCAAACAGGCGCTCGCCTGGCTGGTCATGGTCAAGGAAACCCTCGGTGACGACTGGCTGACCCCGCGGTTGTTCCGCTTCGGCGCCAGCGCACTCGTCAACGATCTCCTCATGCAAATCGCCAAAACCGTCGATGGGCGTTATCAAAGCTCCGATTATTTTTCCCTGCCGTAACAATCGTTGCCTGAGAACTTGGACCTGCTCAATCCCATGCCGCCGTCTGCCAAAAGTAACTGTTACCCGAGCTTGGGTATTGTTG
>JASHVW010000343.1 GCA_030044395.1 Verrucomicrobiia bacterium | reverse complement strand
AACATTGTTTGCTCGTGCGTCGAGTGCAACACGCAGAAGGCGAATCGTACGCCGCAGGAGGCTGGGCTGCATCTTATTCGCAAGCCCAAGCGCCCCAAATGGCGGCCCTTCGTGCAGGTCAATTTCACGCTGCATCGGCACGACAGTTGGAAGCATTTCGTTGATCTCGCCTACTGGAACGTGGAATTGGGAGAAGACGTGTAAAAGGCAAATGGGTGAATGGTGAGGGGTTGAAGCGTTGAAGCGGGATAGGGAAAAGCGGCAGTTACGGGGTGAAAATGAGTCTCAATGCTGGTCGGAGCCGTGCTGATTTCCGTCTTTATCTTCCGCCTGCTCAACGAGGAGAAAGTCCTGTTCCGGGAGCTCCCGGGTTATTTTGAATATTGTGTGCGAACGCGGTGCAGGCTTATTCCGTATGTTTGGCGAGAGATTACCGCGAGAGGCTGGCGCATTTGGCGCCTCAAGCGGAGGGGTTTGAAGCAGCCGGTGGCGTTTCGAAAACCCGGGCCTTGCTGCGGCTTGCAGAGCCGCGCTCCGGATTATTTTTGTTTTGCAGATTCGATAAGTTCCCAGAATTTTGGGTTTTCCTGGAGGGCTTCATCTTCGGGGGTTTTAAGGCCGGAGCGGAAGAGGAAATCCTTGAGGGTGTTTTTGCTGAGGATGCGATGCACGAGGACACCGAGTTCGTGCCGCTCGAAATAGACGCGATAATCGCTGATCCGGAAGCGGTGCAAGGTGCGGCCCTCCTGGATGAGTTTGCCGAATTGGTCCAATTCCGTGCCCACCACCTGCTGGGGCAGGCCGCGAAAATCGCCGAGGATTTGCAACTGCAGTTCCTTGGGCATCCGCGCCAATTCGGCGGCGGCGGTTGGTGTAAAGATGATTTGGAATGTGGTCATAAACATCAAAACTGTCTCAAGAAGCGCAGGTCGTTTTCGTAGAAGAGGCGGATGTCGTTGATGCCATAACGCAGCATGGCGATGCGCTCGATGCCGAAGCCAAAAGCCCAGCCCGTCCAGATTTCTGGATCGTAGCCCACAGTCTCGAAGACTTGCGGATGCACCATGCCGCAACCGGCAATTTCCAGCCAGTGCTTGCCCATTTTCTTGACGAGGGAATTGCTGAAGTCGATTTCGTAGCTCGGCTCGGTGTAGCTGAAATAATGCGGACGAAACCGGATTTTCACGTCTTCACCCATCAGTTCCTTGAAGACGAATTCCACGGTGCCTTTGAGGTCGCCGACGGTGACATTTTTGTCCACGTAAAGTCCTTCAATCTGGTGGAACGTGGGATTATGCGTGGCGTCGGCGTTGTCCCGGCGATAGACGCGGCCCGGCACAATGATGCGCACGGGAGGCGGCTGCTTTTCCATGACCCGGATTTGAACGGATGAAGTGTGGGTGCGAAGGAGCAGTGGTTTTTCTGCTGGCGTTAAATTCAGTTTTTCCGCACGATCCACATCCTGTTTTGCGGCCGGCTCCGGCTTGCCCGCCGGGGCGGGCGGGGGAGCAGCCAAATAAAAGGTGTCCTGGGTATCGCGCGCGGGGTGGTCGGCGGGGGTGTTAAGGGCGTCGAAGCAATGGTACTCGTCCTCAATCTCCGGGCCGTCGGCAACGGCAAAGCCAATCTTGCGGAACGCGCGGACGATGTCATCGGTGACTTGAGTCAACGGATGTAGTTTGCCGAGGGCGCGGCGGCGTCCGGGCAGCGTAAAATCGGCCGGTTCCTTGGGGAGCGCGGCCTTCATTTCCAATTCCTCGCGGCGGGCGGTGAGGGCGGTTTCCAATTCCGTTTTGGCGGCGTTGATGAGTTTGCCGGCGGCGGGTCGTTCCTCTTTGGATAAAGCGCCGAGTTGTTTCATCAAGGCGGTGAATTTTCCGTTAGGACCAACCCAGGCGCCCTTGGTTTGTTCGAGCGCAGCGAGGTCAGGGGCGTTCTTCAATTCGCCCAGCGCGTTTTGTTTCAGCGGTTCAATGTCGTCAAGAATGGTGGCCATCGGGAAAGAAGTCTATGCACTCACGAGGGCAATCGCAAATCCATCGTAACCTTTGGCGCCGACGGTTTGCATGGCGGTGGCGGTGACCCGAGGTTCGGAGGCCAGGGCGTCCATGAAGTGCCGCACGCCCTGGACGCGCGGGTCGGAACTGTCCGGCTCGATGACCGCGCCTTGCCGGACAATGTTGTCGGCGACAATGCACGTACCGACGCGGGACAGCCGCAATGAGAGACTGAAATATTCCGTGTAGCTCTCCTTGTCAGCGTCAATGAAAATGAAATCAAACGGCGCGTCTTTTTCGGCGGCCAGTTTGTGCAAGGTTTCAAGCGCAGGCGCGACATGAACGGTGACGACATCGGCAAGACCCGCGCAGGAGACATTCCGGCGCGCCACCTCGGCGTGTTTTGGGTCCAATTCAAGGGTGACCAACCGTCCGCCGGGCGGCAGAGCGCGCGCGAGCCAGATGGTGCTGTAGCCGCCGAGTGAACCGATTTCCAAAATGTTGCGCGCCCCAAGCATCCTGGCCAACAACTGCAAAAATTTTCCCTGGTTTGGCGGAACGTGGATGGGCGGCAGACCGGCGGCGGCGCTGGATTCCAACGCGTTCTCCAGAGCAGGGTCACCCGGAATCAATAAACCGGCAAGATAAGCGTCAACGGCGGTCCACCGTTCCAAGGTCATGATTGGTGAGGCACGCGCACCTCTTGTTCGTTGACCGTTATTGTTGCAAGCTTGAGATGAGGTCCTGGTTCATTCTCACGAATGAATTCCCCTGCCCTTCGGCTTTGATCGCCAGGTCAGTGGACTGTTTGGCGGCGGCAATGGCGCCGCTCTTGTCGCCTTGCCTGGCCAAGATCTCCGCTTTCAAGTGCAACATTTCAAAGGCGATCATGGGATTGTCCGCCAATCCCGCGTTGACCCAATTCAACGCATTGGTCAGGTCCAGGTCGTGGTCGTAATAGAAGGTGGCAGCCTGAAAACAAAAGGTATCTGATTTCTTGCCCGGCGCCGCCATGGCCGCCTGGATCTGCGGCACCAACTTGTCCACCACGTCCGTATGCAAATGAATCGGGATGATCGTCCTGTCCCAAGCCAGGTTGAGCACCGCCGATTCGTCGCGGATGCGGTTCCACTCGATGGTGAATGTCTCAATCGGCAACTGCAACGTGAGCGGCGTTACTTCGAACCGCACGAGGTCATCGGCCTGTTTGTAATCAAAGGCGCCCCATTGGTTGGCGTCCTTGTTGAGGATGATGGTCCATTCGCTTTGGCCGGGGATGGTGAAGAGCGCGTAGGTGCCGGCGGGGACATCGTGGCCCTCGAGGGTCACGGGGGTGCTGAAGGTGATGGTGGTGGCTTGATTGGCGCCGGTCCGCCAGACCTGGCCATAGGGCACAATGCCTCCAAAGACGACCCGGCCTTTCATGCCGGGACGCGAATACACCACCCCGATGTCCGTCAGCCCCACCTGTTGTTTTAGCGTGCAAGGGGGGCTGGCGGCTGGAAAATTAATTTGCGGTGTCTGGGCGAAAATTCTGCCGGCCAAAAAAATGGCGGGCAGGACCAAAAACGGCGAGCGGAAAGCCTTGGATTTCACAAGGGCAAGAAATAATAGAAATCGGGCGGGAAGCAAATAAAAAAGATAGAGGTTGAAGGGAGATGGGTTGAAGCGTTGAAGGGTGAAAACGAATTGAGGATTCGGGATGGGCAAATAACTAATGACTAAACCATAATGACGATGGAATGACGAAGCCCGAAAGTCCAAATGGCAAAAGAGCAAAGCGGAAGGCGTGTTAGCAGGTGTTTTAGATTTGAGGCTTCCCACTTCACTTGCGAGCCTTAAAACTTTGCTCATTGTCCTTTTCGACTTTGTGTCCCCGGCATCATGTTCCCATTGGATTGTCTATCCGACAAAACCCAATTCATCGCCGTTACCTCCCCCATGCCCCACTCGGGATGCGGGAACCTGGCAAAATAGTCCCGGGTCTGCTCCAGGGACTCCAAGTTGACCCGCTCACGGTTGGTCGGATCAAGCCCGCCGTAACCGTTGCACATGATGCTGGCATACCGACTCAGGTTTTGCTCAAGATCATAAGTGGCTTGAGTTTGCCGGCCCTGGCGCCACAACTGCAGGACGGCAAGAGTGTCCGCGAGTTCCAAGGACGCCATTTCCGTTCTTTCCGAGCAGCGATATTGGCGGAAAATCTCAATGCCGTTTGTTTGGCCAGCTGCCTCCAGGGTCCCGACCAACGCATTTTGCTCGTCCAACGACAATGTATGGACTTCCACTCCGTTGAGCATCACCTTTGTAATGGGTGACAAGGGTTGGCCCGGGGTTTGCGTGCGGGACCAGTGCGCGCGGCACCACCACGCTGCAAGCAGTCCGAGGATGAAACCGGCGAGAAGGAAGGAGATGGCTGATTTTTTCATAAAGTCTGCTGTCTCGTTAAATAGACACCGAGTCGGCCAAATTTGCATAAACTTTCGATGCCCGGCCGCTTAAATATTGTCATTGACCCAAAGTCAGCCGGGGAGGAATCGGACTGAACTTTCTGTTCTCACGGTACCAATCCGGGTCCGGCTTAAGAACGGGTCAGCCTGAATTTTAAGGATTTTTAGGAATCGTGGCTGGGGGCGGAGTCGGCCTTTTTCCATCGCGTTTGCAACGTGAATATGCCTGATGCGACAGACTACTCAGGCATCATCCGCCACAACCCAACTATATCCGTTCTAACTCCTTTGGTGTCCGTTTTGTCAGTGTGCCTTTAGGTCAAACCAACACCAGCACCGCCGCACTGGGTCATTGTGGCGACAGGATGATTCGATAAAAGCGTTGCTGATTTCCCGCAGCATTCGGGTCAATCAAAGTCAACGGCACGCCGGTTCCGCTTAAAGTCACCAAGGGGAGCCACTGAATTAGGTTCGTTGAGTATTGCACCTCGTAATTCACGCCAGTTGCGGTGTCGAAGCTGAATTGGAACTGGCCGCTGGCGGACATCGTCGGCGCGGTGATGCCAAGCGGCAACTCAATTCTTCCTAAATTCTGGTTGGCTTTTGTAGATGTCAAACATTCGTTGATACAATTCAGTTTGACCGGTCTGAAAGCAATGCAGTGCTCTCGGATTTCGTGCTCGTTGAATTGCAGCAAATAGCGAAAATATTTTTCTGTGTGTTGGGGACAACGTTTGCTTGCGACGAATCGTGTCGAATAATTCTTTTAGATTGTTCTCAACAAAGCGGAAACATTTTTCTACGGAATCATCATCCTGACTGCCATCAGATTTCAAAAGGAGTGATAAAAATCTTCACAGCCAGAATGTTTCGGCGTAGATCTCTTTGCTGTGCATGTCGCCAAGTCGTATTCCCAGAGCTCGCTTTTAGCTCTTGGATTCGTGAACTGTCGCAGATAAACCTGCGGATTGTCATGATGACTTTGTGAATTCACATTTCCATTGAGGGATTCAAACACCATTTGCCCGTGTCGTCCATGTCAAAAAACGGACAGACTGGCCCTTGGCCCGGCGTGGTCTTTGTGCCCCTGCCCATGCACCGACATTTGTGATTGAAATGCGCGGTGGGATTGGCAATCTCGTTCGAGCAGCCGCACCCAGATGAGATTGCCCAACTCAGACAAACTCCTTATTGAGCGCGAGAAAATCCTGGATTATCTGCTCAATCCCATTCATCGCTTTGGCGCGAGCAAGGCACGGTTTTTTGGCCGGTTTGGATTCGCGCCGGAGCAGTGGCAGCAGTTGGCCGAGGCCTTGCGGATTCACGGCCAGACGCATGACGTGAAGCGTATTCGTGAAACCGGTTTTGGCCTCCGCTTTGAAGTGGAAGGCACGTTAAACGCGCCGGATGGCCGCTCTCCACGTGTCCGTTCTGTCTGGCAGCAGGATCGCGGAGCACTTGCGCCCAGGCTGATTACCGCTTATCCTTTGGAGGAATCGTGAAAGTCCAAGAACATGATTGCGTGGTGCTGACGGCCAATCTTCCCGAAGAGGGTTTGCTGGCCGGTGACGTGGGCACGGTGGTTCACATCCACAAGGGCGGCGTGGCTTACGAAGTGGAATTTATCACATTGACCGGCAGAACGGTCGCCGTGGCCACAGTGGAGGCATCACAGTTGCGTCCGGTGGGTCGCCAGGACATCAACCATGTCCGCGAATTGGTTCCGGCTTGATTTGTTCAAGTGTTCCACAAAATTGCCGCCGGTTTCTGGCAAGTTGCCCAGCACACAGCTCTGAATTCCCCTGCCCTTCGGCTGTGATCGCCGGGTCGGTGGATTGTTTTCCGAACTCCATTCAGAGACTTTTTTAGGGGGTTTGGCTCTCCTTAAGTCGTCTCCTACTTCGCGGAGGGGCTTACGCTTTTGCGAGCGCGGCGCCGGACTTGTTTTTCAGGGCGTTCCTGGCCACGTTCACCAACTCGGTGAAACCGGCGGAGTCCTGGGCGGCGATATCGGCGAGGACTTTGCGGTCCAAGGAGCATTTGGCGGCCTTCAACCCTTCCATAAAACGGCTGTAGGTGAGGCCGGCGGAACGAACGGCGGCGTTGATGCGGATTTGCCAGAGATAACGGAAGTTGCGCTTTTTGGCGCGACGATCGCGATAGGCATACTGGCGCCCGTGATCCACGGCGTCGGAAGCGTACCGATATAGCTTTCCACGTTTGAGGCGGAAGCCTTTTGCCGCGCGAATCATGCGCGCGCGGCGTTTGCGGGAAGCTGGTGAATTGGTTACTCGCATAAAATTGGATAATCAGGATTTTCGGGTTCAGCGGCTGAAAGGCAGATTTTGCGTAATGCGGTAGGCGTCCGTGGGATCAACGACGGCCGCCTTGCCCAGGCGGCGGAGACGCTTGGCATTTTTAGAATGGGCCAAGTGGCGGCGGCCGGCCGGGAAGCGGACGGCTTTGCCGCTGGCGGTGATCTTGAAGCGTTTCGCCACGGATTTCTTGGTTTTGATGCCTTTAGGACGTCGCATAAATTTAATACAATCGCAAAAGAGCGCGAAATTTATCCCAGGATTCACGTTGAAGCAAGCTGATTTTTTGAAGAAAAACGATTCCCGCATCCGTCATTTCCCGATTTCCTTTCCGAACGAATCAAGCTAGAGTCCTTTATGCCGACCAACTCGAAGTCCGGGAACAATCAACTCCGCGATCGCCTGCAGCATTTCCGCAACGCCCTGTTAAATTTGCACAAGGCGCTCGCCGAGTCGGACCGCGCGATGTACGAAAAAACCTTTGGAAAAATTGCGTCGCCCAACCAATTTCTGAGGCTTTTGACCAGCGATTCGTGGTTCGCCTGGCTGCATCCGCTGTCCATGCTCATTGTTTCAATGGACGAAGCGCTCGATGAAAAGGAGCCGCTGACCGCGAAAAAGGTCAATGCCCTGCTCTCTGAGAGCGCCAAGCTGATGACGCCTTCTGAAGCCGGCGAGGAATTTTCACGCCACTATTTTGAGGCGCTGCAGCGCGACCCGGACGTGGTGTTCGCCCACGCGGACGCGTCAAAACTTTTAAATTCCAGGAAGTCTTCGCGGTAATTGGGATTTAAAGCGGTCTGCCGCCTAATAGCGGTTGTTTCAACATGGATGCCAAGATCATTTCCACGGTTCTCCCCCACCCCACTCCCGTGCATCCTCCGCAGTGCCGCTACGGAGGACCGGTCGGGGGACGGAAATCCATCGCGCGTCCTCCTAAAATCTGAACGTCAGTCCGATCGAGTCTGATTTCAGTTCCTCGCATTTATTTCCTCCCGATTGAATTGTTCCGTGCTAGGCCAGTTGCGGCTCTTCAATTATTCTAGGCGGCGGGCTTGTGGGCGTGCCATCGGACGCTTCGGGATATTCAAAAATTTTGCCTTCGTAATTGCGGATGAGCACGCGGCCGGCGTTGCGACAGAGAACGTATTCAGGGGAAACAGGCACCTTGCCGCCTCCGCCCGGCGCGTCAATGACGTAGGTGGGGATGGCGTAGCCGGTGGTGTGGCCGCGCAATTGCTCCATGATTTCCAAACCCCTGCCAACGCTGGCGCGCAGGTGCGCCGAGCCTGAGATCAGATCGCATTGGTAGAGATAATACGGTTTCACCCGGCACATCAGCAGCTTCTGCACGTGCGCGCGCATAACGGTCACATCGTCGTTGACGCGCTTGAGCAAAACGCTTTGGTTGCCGAGCGGGATGCCGGCGTCGGC
>JASHVW010000342.1 GCA_030044395.1 Verrucomicrobiia bacterium | reverse complement strand
GCGACGCTGCGATGGCAGGACTGGGTATTTGCCAACGGCAAAATCCGGTTTGCGGTGCGGCCTGACGGATGGGTTTTTGGGGCGGCGGTGCGAGCCAATTCGGACGCCGCGCAGATTCTTGATCCGTTGACCGAGGAATTTCTTGCGCTCAAGCCGGGGGGTTGAAGCAATGGGGTAGTGAACGGGAGCAAACGAACAAAGAGATGGCACGGAAGAAAGCGGAAAGCGGAAGGGAGTTTTTACAACCAGAAAGCAAAGGGAATGAACAAATTTGTCTCACTCCCCAGCTCGAAAGCGCCAGCCTTTTTGCCTTGCGCCGCGAGGCGGCGGGGACAACAGTGTTTGAAGCACGTACCGTGAAAACCATGACGAGTTTTGTCATCAAAACGGTGGTTGCAGCACTTGCCGGTTTGGTCATGCTTGAAACCGGTTGCTCTCGTTCTCCGGCGCTTTCTCGTGATGCGGCGGCGCATTTGGCCGCGAAGTTGGCCAACGAAGAGTGTGACCGTTTGTATCAGCAGCGGCCATTCAGCGCGTCATTGCATCTGGCTGTCCTACAGGACGGAAAATACGAGTGGGGCGGTTTTGATGCGGCGGCACCCGGCGGTTTTTTTGCGTTTGTGAGGTTCCGAGCAGATGGCGGCGGGCCTCATGTGGAAGTTCTATTTTTATGCGACCCACCGTCGCGGATGACTCAACCGCAATTTCCATCGCATCCGGACGGTATTCTTCTTTATCCGCGATGATGCTTGGCACGCTGGAACCAATTCCAATAGGAAGCATCGGGACTGGCAGCGGCTTGACGTCCGGACCTTCCGTCTTCGCTGCGCTTCCGCCTTCGTCTGGCCAATCTCACGCAAAGCTCCCTGTTTCATTTTGAAACTGCTTACGGCCCTTGAACCTGAAATGCGTAACTCGTTCAGAATCAACGAGCGCATCTTTAGGCTCATGGGAAGCTCGCCAAGGGCACAGTCGCCGTCGCCGAGGCTAAGGGAAGCGCTCGTGGCGGCAACCGACGCGCACCTTTTGTTGTTTGCCGGTCCCATTTCTCAATCACTTCCATTCTGGCTGCTGGATTGGTTGAAACGGTGGGCCGTTGCTCGACAAGTCAAAGATGCAGTTGTCGCCGTAACCGCAGGCGCCGCTCCGCCGGTCACACAGACATTGCGGGAATTTGCCGGTCAACAAGGCCTGAATTTCATCATGGGCGGATGAATGTTCAAGCAGGTAGGCTGCGCCGGAGTGCGCGAGTCAACAGTTGACGCGCAGGAACAAGGGAGGTAGAGTCCGAAAGATCACTTTGTTATGAGCCGCTTGCAACAGTTTGGCCTTGTGCGGACCGCAGAAGGCATACAGGACGGCTGGTGACAGAATAAAGAAGCCAGGCAGCTTTGAGTGTTATGCCTTACGGACTTATCGTGTTATTTGGCAGTCTCGGCCTTGTCGCCTATTTCGATTTTGCGACGGAGGCATCGTGGATTGCCAAAGCTGTTGTTTCCGGCATTTTCGTTTTTTGCCTGGCGTCATTTTTGGGTTGGATCGCTTCCGTCAGTCCACTCATTGGGCTATTCCTTCTTGTTGGATTGAGCATCTTTATTACTCTCTATCGCGCATGGCAACGGGCGCGGCAAGGCAAGGGAGACTTATAATTTATTCGATGTTCGTTACGGCGACTGCATTACCGTAACGCCACCCTGCACGAAGACGCTTTTACACCAAAGAAACGAAGGAAACGAAGCACCAGAAATTAACCGCGAAAGACTTAGCGCGGCGGAGCGGCAACCAAAGTGTTTAACCACGGATGGGCAGGATGAACACGGGAAAAAGCAGAATACGGAAACCGCAGATATAACCGCGAACGACACTAAACACGCAAAAAGGCTTTGACGAGAGAAGATTGCGGGACACGTGAGTTTTGGCACAAGCGGAGCTTGATTTCGCGGGCCGGCCGATTTGCGCCAATTATTTAATTTGCAGGCGGTAAAACGTCTCGGAGTTTGTGGGCACGATGGTAAAGGGTGACGCGGTGGCATTGGTCGTCCATGGCCCCAATAGATTGGTCGCCTGCAGGAGTGTTCCGGCGACCCAAGTGAGCACGGGATTTGCGATGCCGGATTGCATGTAGAGGTGGTTGGTCAGTCCCAGGACCTCAACGCTGTCGGAGGTTCCCACATAGACCCTCCCATTCGCTATCGTTGGGCAGGTCATCTTTACGTAGGAGCCTATGCTGTTTGTGCACAGCACTTTCGGAAAATTTACGGCGTCATACGCCCGCAGGTTGCTGTCGCTGCCGATTTCCCACAAGATGCCATTGGTGGTTCCATTGGCGGAAAGGGAAAGACCGCCGCAGCGATCACTCATCGAGAAAGACGCGGTGCCCAAGGGCGTGGTGACGATGTTCGTACCGGTAAATTCATAGGACTTGGTCTGGCTGTTGGCGTGCAGGACGTAAAGATACTGGTTGGTGGGGCCCTGCCAATAAACGGGCGACTTGCCGACCGTATCGCCGGACGACTGGGCCTGGAACCCTTGCACAAAATGTCCGACGTGACCCATGTTGTTGACATCAGCGAGATACAGGATGCCGTCCTTGCCAATTCCAACCACATAGTGGGTGGGCAGCAAGACCGGCCCGCCGGAGCCAAAGTCGGTGTCACCGTTGTTCAGGGTGACCCAGTTGGAAGGGGTGGCATAATCCTCCACGGTGAGATTGGGGCTTAATTTGATCATGGATTCGCCGAAGTTGTTGGTTCCGTCAAAAGACCCGTTGCCGGTCATGACATAGATGTTGTCATTCGTATCGGCGGCCGGGGCCATGCCGCCGGACCAGATGGCGCTCTGGCTGCCGGTCAGCGAAGCATTAAACACGGCCACCTGGGAAAGGTTGGTGGCGTTGTAACCAATCAAAAAGCCATGATAGCTACCGTCGTCGCAGTGCGACCCAAATCCCAAATAAACCACGCCGTTTAACAGCAGCAAGCCCGGGCGCTGATGTTCCAGAGTGGCGCTGAAGTTGGGCGCGGCAATGGTCACCGGGCCGCCGAACTTTTCATTGCCTGTCGTAATGTCCAGCGCGTGCAACTCCTGTGCCGGTCCGGCCTCGAGTTTCGTATCCACGTAAAGCGTCCCGCTGCCCGGATCAACCACCGGCGTGCCGGTGATCCCGACCACCGGCTCCAAATCGCTGCAGGAGGGAGTAAACGGCGTGCCCAGTTTGACATGCCAATATGTGATGCCGGGCGTATCGGCGTCGAATGCATACACACTGTTGCTCTCGGTGCAGACAAACACGACATCATGCGTTCCACCCGCTATGCTCAGGTTCTCATCAATAAGCGGCTGCGCATAAACCTGCCCATCCACGCTGTCGGTGAAGAAGGGTCCGAAGTTGGTTGAATTGACGTTGCCGGGTGTCAGGATGGTTTCGGCGATGTTGGCTCCGGTGCGCGAAAGGTCGTTGTGTTGGGTGAGGATGTCCACGGCTCGTGCCTGGGGCAAGAGCAACACGGCTGCCAGCAAAATGATTCCGCACCGGATATTATCCACCCTGTTCAAGTGCATTATTGAATTTTTGTCGCGTTTGCGGCGACGACTCAAACTTTCGCGCAGATTTCCGTCTTGTCAAACGAATTGTTCCCGCGGGTCATCACTGCTGCTTTCCGATGGCCATGAGGCGGATGTTTTTGAATCGCACCTGGGCTCCTTGCAGAGGCATGGTTTCGTCGTCGCTGATCCACTCGCGCACCTGCAGGCCGATGAAACCTTTGGGGGTCATGGAATCGTGCAAATCGGCCCGCGGGGCGCCGTTCAGGAACGTCTTTATCGAGTCGCCCACCGCTTCGACACGAAGGTGGTTCCAACCATTGGTGTTATAGAGCTTCATGCCTTCGCGTGAAAATTCATCGCCGTTTCCGCCGAGGTCGCCGGGATAAAGCCACATCCGGCGCAACTCGTCATAGACGCCACCGGTCCACCATCGTTCGTCATAGAGGCTGGCCGTCCACCAGCGATGAATCGGGCTTGGGTCAATCAGCACCAAATATCCATAAACGTGGCCGGCGGGGATGGTCAAGGGGCGTCCGTCCCACTTCCAGGGAGTGTCTTTGGCGGCGTACTGGCTGCGGATGTGGACGCCGGAAAAAAGCTGGCGATCGTCCTTAAAATCGAGTTCGAGGATAAAATTGCCGTATTCCGTTTTGGTTCGGAGAACGCTGTTGGTGTTGCTCTCCGAAGCCGCCTCGCCGACGATGCAGCCGTCCTGGACAAAGAATCTGGCGTTGCCGGCGGTTTGTCTCCAACCCGAAAGATTTTTCCCATTGAACAGGTTGATCCATTTTTCCCCGGCAAGAAGATTCGGTCCGGCAAGGATTGAGAATGTCAGGAGGAGCCAGAACATCGCCACAGGTTTTACGGCGGCGCCAGCGCAACGTTTGCTGGACGCCGGCGGAGGCGGTCGGAGTTGAATGTCCATCGCGGCGTAATAAGGCAGGTTGGATTTGGAAAAACAAGGGAAAAGGGGGGCAGAATATACGATATAGGATTTACGAACGAGGCTTGATTTGAGGCGAAAGGACACGGATTTTCGACCGCGAAATACCTAAATCCACAAAAAATCCTTGACGCGAACCCCGAAGCCTTCGGGGCAGGTTGACACGAATGGACGCAGATTTTTTAGGGATACCGCACTCACTTATTCGAAGGGACGCACCTATGTTCAAACGGCTCTCCCTCACCCCGGCCCTCTCCCGCTGGCCCCGAAGGCTTTCGGGGCTGGGAGAGGGGGAATTATCGGCCGATGGCTTGAAAATGGGGTCGCACCGATATGCACTATAACAGGTAACGAAGTGCCAGAAATTAACGGCGAAAGACACAAAACAAAATATCAACGACGGATGGGCACGGATGGGGGGAAAGCAGAAAGCGGAAAGCAGAAAGCAGACAGGAGTTTTTTACGACAAGG
>JASHVW010000341.1 GCA_030044395.1 Verrucomicrobiia bacterium | reverse complement strand
GCCGGCATTTGGCTGTTGCCCCTCTCGGAACTTGATTCGGCTTTTGTCCCGCTGAAGAAGGCGCAATCCGATCAAATGACGCGCGATGCGGCGGCGGCGAAGCTCACCCAGAAAGAATTATTGGCCAAATATGATCTGAACCATAACGGGATCATTGACCCTGATGAAAAAGAGGCGGCCCTCAAGGATCCCGCGTTCATCGCGGCCGAACTGGATACGATTGATGCCAACCAAAATGGAATTCTCGACCCGGAAGAGCTTGCCTTTTTTAATGTCAATCATCAGAGGCATCCAAGCGCAATAGAAGAGGCCGCCATCGAAACCACCGAACACCTCCTGGCACAAAGGCTCATGAAAAAATTTGATGCCAGCAGAGATGGCTTCCTCCAACCGGCCGAATTCCATTCGCTCGTCCAGAATATCAACGGCAACGATTCGCCCTCTTGGCAAATGTTGTATTACAGATTTAAGGGGACTCACCCGGGCATGGATGTTGATGGACTCACGGCATATTTAGAACTTCAAACCGTCAAAGAAATCGAAGGATCAGGAATCCCAAGAAACCCCTTATTTCAAATGGATATGTCTATGTCCCGTATCTCCAATGATCTTTTTGAGCGAGCCCTCGACGATTATTGGCAACAATTAAATAAAACGAATTAATTGCTTTGGATCGAAATGAAATGTTTGTTTTTGATCACTGCCGCTTTTCTGTCAGGACTCGCTTTGCTGGGACAGACCAATGAGCCGGCCAAACTGGCTATCGTCGCCGAATCCCCCAACGCCTCAGCCGTCTGCGACATCCTGACCGCCCAGCTTACATCGGATAACGGAGTGCGGCTTCTGGAACGCGATGCCATAGACAAAGTTTACAACGAACAGGAAATATCGGCGGCCAATCGGGACGATGTGAAATTAGGCCGACTCCTGGGGGCGGATGGCCTGTTATTGCTGGATGTCAAGGTTTTGATTAATTCCAACGGACCATTTGGACCCCAACCTTGCGATACAAATATAATTGCCCGCCTCATTGCAGTTAAGCCAGGTGTGATCGTGATGGCGGCAAAGTATTCAGTGGGCGATCCTATCGCTTGGTCATCGGGATTTGTGCGGATTTTGGATTCCAATATTCCCAAGTTGACTGTGTCGGCCATGAGCGCGATTCCGGTTTCTATCGTCAATCTCCGCTCATCCATCCAAACTCCTGGCGAAGAGATAACTGAACAGGAAATAAAACAACTGGCGATTGAGCGATTAAGCCGGGAACCGCAGTTGTTTGTCCTGGAACGCGAGCAGATGCAGCAGTTGAGTGGGGAAAAGGCGATGAATTCAGATGAATCCGCTTTCTGGGACGGCAGTTACTTGTTGGATGGAACGATTGATCAAAATGGCTACTCTCCTGACATCCTCACTATTGATGCCCGGTTGACTCCTCCCAAAGGTGGTGCGCCCTTGTCATTTGAAGTCAGCGGCAGCCGCACCAACTTGGCGGACGTTGTCAATCAATTGGCCGCCAAAGTCACCAGCCTGCTAAACCTCAACGCCGCTGCGCCGCCTTGGAATGCCGCTGATGAAGCCAGGCAATATTTGGACGAAGCCAAATGGGCGCTGCGGTGGAAATCATTTCCGGAAGCCGAGGAATCAGTTGATTCGGCCTGGGCGTTGGGAAAACAAGATGTGGATTGCGCGGAGATAAGGGTGATGTCCTATATAGATACCGTGCCGGAAGTGGTTCCTCCCAACATCAAACTCGGCATACCTTATGTACATATTAATAACCAGCCGGACATCGCTGACTGCGACGCGGCGCTAAAGGCCCTGGAGCATTATTATGAATTCTGCCGGGCCTCCACTAACGGCCTGCCTGAAATGGTTTACCATGGCCCGGATGACATCCTCAAAAAGCCGGATTGGTACTTTTTAGGGGTTGATACACTTGTCGCAGCGTCAGAGGTCTTGCAGCATTATTATTTTAATCCTGCATCACAACCCGCCGCCGCTGATAAACTTTCCGATCTGCGCTCCATGGCGCGCTCTGTTGCTGACGTCATTGCCCAATCGCCATCCGTCCACGACAGTTACTTTGTCGGTGACCGCATCATCTCATCTGACCAATTGATCCGGACTTTTTCACCCGCGTGGGAGTCTGGGTTGTCGCCTGAAAAACAACCAAAACGAATACCCAATCTTTTTGATTGTATCCTCCAGTGGGGGCCTTACTGGCAGGAACGGCCTGAAGACGAAATCACTCTTTATCGTGAACTCATGTCCGCCCCGCTTTTCTTCTGTATCCACGACGGCCTCTGGTCGAGAAAGCCGTATTGTCCCCGGCTGGTCGCTTGGAATCAGGAAGACAAACAGCGGCTGCCAATGGTTTGGAGCGGCTTTATCAACGAATTGGATTCCTCAACCAATTATTTCTTCCGCTTCGAAGGGAAAGCCCTTGCCTGTGCCGAGGCCCGGGACCGGGCCTGGGCTGGAAAAGATCCCAATATTGCCGGAAACGGCCAACTGGCCGCTGATGATGCTGGATGGAAAGCCAGCCGGGAAGCGCTGCTCGATTTCATTGCCACAAATTACGCATCCATCGTGGGTAATAACGGCAACCTCTACTACAATGGTTGGGGAACAGGATATTTGTTCGGCGATAAAATTGAATACACCTCCCGATTTGCCGCCATTCAAAGAGAATATGTCAGCAACAACGGCGAGCATCTGAAGGAAATTGAAAACCGGGCGATTTTCAACAAACAAATCAAATACCTCACTGACTTCACCCCATTTGATTGGAACGCTTTCAACAATCTATTCTCTTCGGAGGATTATTCGAGAAACCAGGCAGCTCAATTGCTGCCATTAATCACAACCTATAAATCCAACCTCCTTGCCAAAGCCGCCACCGGGAACGAAAAATTCATGGCCGGAAATAATGCGCACTGGATTGATTTCTATTTGGGAAACTCGATCCGTAAGGCCCTGAATCCACCGGCACACCCGATACCATCGCCAACATCCTCACCGGCGAAAATCATCGCTCGAACTCCCGGAACGTCAATGCCGCCGGTCGCCTCCGGCGCCCTTAATGCGATGATCGTTTCAAAGTCGCCGCCGGAAATTCCGACGAACATCCTGACCGTGACGAGATTTTTGCCGATTCCGTACAATCAGTTAAGCAACAACGGCACAGGCATACAGATCTTCGCGGAACGTTGGAGCGAAGGAAAACTTTTGGCGGGACTGGAATACCATCAATACCGCAGTGGCTTTGACCTGAATCGAAATTGGACGACCACCAATATAACGCTGTCCGCCGTCGCTATTTTGAATCCAACCAATCAAAAATGGGATTTTATCGAATGTCCCATGTCACCCGATGCGGACATGGTATTGCGAGTGCTGGAAGGCGACACTGAGCGACTCATATTGTTTCAAGGAAATTTATATACATGCGTGGACGGACCTCTCCAGGAATTCAACTTTCGGACGCAAAGTTGGCGCACTCTGGAAACTCCCGGAACGGACAAATCGTTTTTATTTGCGTTGAACGATCATTTGTATGCGGCCAATGACAATGCAATTATCGAAATCGCCGATGGCGGGAGGGCGCGTATCCTGGCCAGCACCCGTCGCCGCCCGGCAATCACAGCACTTGACTCATTGGAAAACTTTCATGCAGTGCAAATGTTTGCCGGTCCCGACCAATCCGTTTGCGCGAGCATCGGACAAAAAATTTATCGTTGGGATGGAAACGATTGGCACGAAATTTTAACCGCAAACGTCTCCGAGCCGCCGGAAATTTTTGAGGAAGCGGTCGTTTTTCGTCATGAGCCTTCCTTCGGTTCCGATGATCCAGGGCAGGTATGGCTTTGGCACAAGGACTCTTCGCCGCCTGAACTGTGTTTGCTGGACAAACG
>JASHVW010000340.1 GCA_030044395.1 Verrucomicrobiia bacterium | reverse complement strand
TGGTGATGGTGGCAACCACACTGCTGAATGCGGTGCCCGGAAAAAATTCCAAAATCTGATTGCTGTTGACGGTTACGTAAATATTGCCGCTTGAGTCCATCGTCATCCCGGCAGCATTGGTCAGGATCATCGAATTGGTCCACTCACTGTCCCCATAGTCGGTATCGTATTCGACGATGTTTCCATTGTTTCCATTTCCATAATCCAGGATGAAGACGTCCCCAACATCATCCAGGGCCACGGCAATCGGTTGCACAATTAAATTTGTGGTAACTGGCGCAAAGGTCAGCGTTTCGCTCCCGCCGCTTTGGCTGTCCTCCGGGCTTGAGATAACGCGGATGACGTTATTGCCTCGGTCGGCCACCCACAAATCTCCGTAGCTGTCCATCGTCATCCCACTAGGCGTGCTAAACAGCGCGTCATGATAGGTGTCGCCGTCCTCGTAGCCAGCCTTGCCCTGGCCGCCCACCAGGGCCACAGTGGTGGCCAAAAGATTTCCGGCGGCCAGCATCAACGCTGCCAAGGCAGCGTTCAAAAGTTTTCGCCGTAAAAATGCGCTTTTCATAATACTACTCCAATCTTCTTGCCAAGGTTTAAAATGACGACGGCGCCGTGTTATTGGTTGGCATCTGCGATGACGGTTCATCCTGCGGCGGTATGGGATCGCTCCAATTGCCGCGAGGTTGGGCGCTGTCCCACCATGAATGCATATTCATCGGCTCGGGCAGCGTCCGCGGCTCGCTGTTGAGAAATTCCGTTTGCATCGGCTTGAAGTCCGAATCCTTGAGAATTGTCGGCGTAATGAAAATGAGAAGATTGTCCTTGCTCAGGCTGTTGTTCTCGCTGCGAAAGAGGAAACCCAACCCCGGAATATCGCCCAGAATCGGCACTTTGGTATAACCTGCGTTCGGATTGTCCTGCATCAGACCGCCCATCACCAGCGTATGGGCGTTGGGTATGAGGACCTCCGATTGGACAACGCGGGAATCAAATATGTCCGCTTGATAAAGAAATCCATCAATCGTCTTGTTGTCAGTGCCGGCAAACGTTGAAACTTGGGGATTTACGCTTAACCAGATGTAATCGTTGGCAGTAATGCGTGGCGTCACCAGCAGGATGGTGCCGATGTTGGAATAGCTAATCGAGGAACCACCGGCGGTCACCTGGGTACCGGCTTGAACGTTGATAACGGGGAACTCGGTCGTCACCTGGATGGTGGCCGTCTGGTTGTCCAGGGTAACCACCCGTGGCGTGGACACGACTTGCGCCTCCGTGGATTGGTTCAAGAACGAGAAAATTGCCTTGACGCCATCGGCGCTTAAAAATCCAATGTCCGG
The DNA here is from genome assembly GCA_030044395.1 of Verrucomicrobiia bacterium. Lineage (GTDB taxonomy): Bacteria > Verrucomicrobiota > Verrucomicrobiia > Limisphaerales > UBA11358 > UBA11358. Next base: position 3,708 of record JASHVW010000340.1, on the reverse strand, counting down.
CGACAATCCATTGGCGGTATTAATCGTAAATCCGCCCGGATTAAGAGAATTTTCAGGTTCGGAATTCAAGGTCGTGCTTGAAGACGAGCCTGGACTCGTCGTTGTGCTGGCGCCACCCCCAAATCCAGGAACGGTCACCGGCAAACCCGGGATGTTGATCGTTGACACCGACGGCGTCACGCCGGCGCCGTTCAACTGGCCGTTCCCAAATGAAAAGTTTTGCGCCTGCAAGGTGCCCGCCCAGTCAATGCCCTTCGACGTGCTCGGATTGCTGGATACTTCGACAAACTTGGTTTCGATGAGCACTTGCCGGGTGGGCTTGTCCAGGTCGGCAATCAGCGTATCTATCGTGGATTGCTCGGGGTCCGTGGCCACTACGACCAACTGGCTGGTGCGTACGTCCGCCACGATGCGGCTCCGTTTGTCCGACAATGAACCAGTGAGCGCATTCAACATATTGGTGGGGCTGGCGTACCTGAGCTGGATCACCCGCGTGATGAGCGGAGGAAGCGCGTTGGGCGATTTAAGCGTAATTTTGGCAATTTTCGTCTTGGGGTTCTCAATCATATCAAGGCCGTAGTTGTCCAGAAGCGCCAGCAATGCCTGTTCCGCTGTGACACCCTCCCATCGCACCGACAAGGTCGGCGGCTGTCGGATCTGGCCGTTTTGGTCCGGCTGTCCCCAGCCAATGGCCGGGTCCAGCAAATAATTGATGCCCGCTTCGCGCGCCAACGCCTGAATGGCGACGTCCAAAGGCACGTCCGTGAACGAGATGGGCGCGACGCTCGGCGCTGCGGGCGCCTGCCCGTTTTCGCCGGGGGCCGTCGTCGTTTCCGCAGTGCTCGCCGTGGTGGCGCTGCCTTCGGTCATCGGCAACGTATTAGTCACCTCGGGAACGACCGCATTGGTCGTCTCCATCGGCGAAGCGTTGCTGGTGACGGTGGTCGTGGCGTTGGATTGCGCCACCATGGGCATCGCCGGGGCGCCCGCCCCGTTGGTCGTGGCGGCCCCGCCGGGGCTGGTGGACGTTTCAACCGCGTTGGTGGCCATGCCAGTGTCAGCAACGTTGGTATTGGTTTGGGATAAAGCCAGTTGTGGGAGGAACCCCCCCGCAAGCAACAGGACGGCGATGCGTATTGTCTTCATGATTGATTTTGAAACTCCTTTGTCTCCGATTGTTTGTGCTGATGCATATGGATATGGATCTCCGAAAAAGCCCGACAAATTTTTCCCGCTTCCGCAACACTCGTAACGCGGCAAATTCTCAATTGGCGTTGCCTTGATTGTTTTCATCAATTGCCTGTAAAGTTCAGCGTCAATTGCTCGCCGCCGGCTTCGACGGTAACAATGTTCTTCCGGGGATCAACGGTCAGGCAATGAAGGTGGACTCTGCGCCCGGAACTGGTAATCACGTCGCCTTCATCGCCGGCGGCAAAAGTTTGATCATTGATTACGACGAAGGCCTCCCCGTTTCGGTTCACCAATATGGTCTGCACTTTCAACGTGGGAACCACCGGGACGATGACGGGGTGGAGGGCCTGGGCCTCCTGGTAGGGACGGGTGGAATCCGGAAAAAAGGGATCGCGCCCCTCCTCCGGTTTGGATGGCATAATAAACACGGATTTCGGCGGAGCGGCGGGAGCAGGGGGCGTGGGCGGCGCGGCGCGCCCGGGCAACACCCCGGCCAATACCGCCATCACCAGCGTTAGCGGAAACTTTTCGCGCCTCTTTATCTGTTGTTTCATCGTTGTTTATGTCTGGCTCGGTTTGACCAGAACGACAATGTCCATCCTGAAAAAAAGTTTTTCGGAACTGTCACCGCCCGCTCCGGACGGACTGAGGCTCAAATTGCAAATACGGCCATGGGGATAATCATTTTCAAAAGCGGCGATGAATTTTCCCAAATCGTGGTAATACGCCGTGCCATTGACGGTGACTTTGAGTTGTTGAAATGGAAGCTGTGGCAGCATGTCCTCGGGCTCGATGGTTGTTTGCGAGGCAATGCTAATGTCCATCTTGTATTGCGATTTGAATTTGCGGATGGTGTCGTAAATCCATCCATTGGGATCGCCGGTGGCCATATCCGCCTCGGCTTGCGTCAATGTATCGGACATGTCCTGTAATTGGTTCAACGTGGTTGCCGCGCCCGCAACAGCCTTATTCATGTTCTCCAATTTCTCGCGATCGACGGTGGTGGCGTGTTGAATTTCTCTGATCGTGGCATATTGGGGGCGAATCATCCCAAATCCAATCCCGCCCAATGCCATGACCGTGATCATGCAGACCAGGATCAGTTTGTCGCGTTTCTCTTTTGGTAATCGGTTCATCGCGTTTTGTCTGGAAATTGGCATTCCAATGAGAATGTCACATAGGCTTTGCCGTTGTCCTCCACCGGAGCGGACGGCGGACTGGTCAATTGGACGGCGTTGGTTTTGTCGAGCATCTCATTAAAATAGGGCTGTTTTTCAATCACCTGCATGAATTTGTTGACCTGGTCGCCGGGATTGGCGCTGAAATCGCGTGCGTCCAGATTCAAGGTGATCTTTTCCCGCACTGTGCCTGGCCGAGTTCCCGTGCCAACTTGCAATAAATAACTCTGGTCCAGGTGCAATGCGGTTAATTGAACGTCGGGCACGGTTGCAAGTTGTAACGCGTTCAGCAGGTTCCCCTGCAGGAACCGATCGTCTTGCAATTTTTGCAACGCCATTATGCGTGATCGTGTCAAACTCAGTTGCCTCATATTGTTCTCAACCTGTGCATATTCGTTGGTTCGCGTGGCAATTTCGGTTTCCACCCCCGCCTGCGTTGCCCTTGCCGACATCGCCATCGCTTCCACCATCGCACTCCAGCCCAAAAACACCGCCGCAAGCGAAATCCCAAGAAAAATGGCGCGCTTGACGGGATCGCGCCGGCGCAATTCCTCCGCAGCCCGGGCTTCCGCCAACAAGTTTATTTGTATCGGCATAGCTAAATCTGACTGCCAACGCGTACGCGATTTGGCCTTACCTAATTGCCTATTTTAGTCCGTAACTGACCTTAAAGCGCAGCAAGCGCCGCGCCAATTGCCACACTTAATTGCGGCCCAACGTGTTCAATTTCCACTGCCTGCGGTCCGGGCAATGCCAATTGCAAGAACGTCGTGGGATTCCACGTTTTGCACTCCACAATCATCTCCGCATGCAACATCTCCAGGAAGTTCTCTGAATTTGCCGCGGCCCCTGTCACAAAGACTTGCGAAACCGGGCGGTCGGATTGGTGTTCGAAGAAATCCAGCGATGCCCGCAATTCGCGTCCCAAAGGCGTCACCTGTAATTCCACCGACGAAATGGCTTCGGGAGCCATCCCCAACTTGATGCCTTCGGCCTCCGCATAGGTCACTCCCATGGCCTCGGCAAGTCCCGATGTCAATTGATCGCCTCCAATGTTGACGACCCGTGTCAGGGCCAGTTCGCCCCGGTCTAAAACACACACGGTGGAATGCTTGAACCCGACATCTACAAGGGCCACTGACTCATTTTCGAACACTTGATTCATGGCCATCTCGAATGAATTCACCGGGCCAATCAAGCCGGGCACGATGCATTCGGGAGAAAGCCCCGCATTTCGCGCTGCCGTTTGATAATCGTCAATCAACCCCTTCTTGGCCCCCGCCACCAGCACCTTGAGCTTGGGAATACCGGCCGTTCGCGCCGGTTCCGCAGCCTTGCC
>JASHVW010000339.1 GCA_030044395.1 Verrucomicrobiia bacterium | reverse complement strand
GCACGGATCCGAGGAGGTTCCCCTCAGCCCCCTCGAAAAGCTGAGTGACCGGGAACTCGAAGTTTTTCAAATGCTCGGCGTCGGAAAAGGCGTCCGGCAAATTGCCGAGGAAATGAACGTCACGATTCCTACGGTCAATTCGTTCAGAAACCGCATCAAGGAAAAACTGCAACTCAAAAGCTCGACTGAAGTGATGCTGCATGCCATTCATTGGTCCCGCGAAGGCCACGCCAACGAATAATCATTTGACGGAATTGCTGAAAAACGGGTAATACTGCGGCCTGAATCGTGGTTCATTCATGCATTCTTATTTTATGCCAAAACTTAAATTTCACCCAGCCTCGCTTGCGGCAGCTTTTGTCGTTCTCGTTTTTTCGTGCGGCGCGTTTGGCGATCAAACGGTGTTGCTTTCATCGCTGAATCTGGACAATACGCGGCAGGATTGGGGGGATCCCCACGCCAACAAATCCGTGGATGGCAATCCTTTATCCATCGGTGGCAGGAAATTTGAGAATGGCCTGGGAACGCATGCCACCAGTTCGCTCCGGATCAATCTGGACGGCAACGCCAAGGAATTTTCGGCCTGGGTTGGGGTGGATGACGAAGAGTTGGGAAAGCCCAGTGCGATTTCATTTTTGGTCATTGGCGACGGCAAAAATCTCTGGAAAACCGGCATCATGAGAAGCGGCGACCCGGCCGAACGTGCCGATGTGGATGTCCAGGGCGTGAAGACGTTGATATTGCGCGTGGACAATGGCGGCGACGGGATTGACTTCGACCATGCGGACTGGGCGGACGCCAGTTTTGAAATGATTCAAGGCGCGCCGGAGACTGTTCCACCGCCGCCGCCGGGGCCGGAAGTCATTCTGACGCCCGCGCCCGGACCTGAACCGGAAATTCATGGACCGAAGGTATATGGTTGCCGCCCCGGAAATCCGTTTCTATACACGATACCGGCAACAGGAGATCGGCCGATGCGGTTTTCGGCCGGGGGCTTGCCTCACGGGCTAAAACTGGACGCCAAAACGGGCATCATCACGGGCACGGTTTCCACGCGCGGGGAATACATTGTCACGTTCCGCGCCAGGAATGCCATCGGCTCGGCCAGGAAAGATTTCAAAATCATTTGTGGCGACCAAATCGCCCTCACTCCGCCTTTGGGTTGGAACAGTTGGAATTGCTTTGCCGGCGCGGTGACGGAAGACAGAATCAAGGCCGCCGCGTCGGCGATGGTATCGAGCGGCCTGATTAATCACGGCTGGACCTACATCAATGTGGATGACTTCTGGCAGGTCAATCCAGGCTCCAGCGATCCGACACTTCACGGTCCGCAACGCGATGCCCAGGGCCGCATCATTCCCAACCCGCGTTTCCCGGACATGGAAGGGATGGCGGCGTTCATTCACAGCAAAGGTCTTAAAGCCGGCCTTTATTCTTCACCAGGCCCCTGGACATGCGGAGGTTGCGTCGGAAGCTGGCGCCACGAACAGCAAGACGCCCAACAGTATGCCGACTGGGGATTTGACTATCTGAAATACGATTGGTGCAGCTATGGCGACGTGGTCCACGGCAGCGGCGATGCTTATTTGGAAAAGCCCTATCAGGTCATGCGCGCGGCTTTGGACAAAGCCCCGCGGGACATTGTTTTCAGCTTTTGCCAATACGGCATGGGCGACGTTTGGAAATGGGGCGCCAAAACCGGCGGCAACAGTTGGCGCACAACCGGCGACATCCAGGATACCTGGCAAAGCATGTCGCACAACGGTTTCAGCCAGAACGGCCTGGCGCCCTATGCCGGTCCTGGACATTGGAATGACCCGGATATGCTCGTGGTCGGAGACGTCGGTTGGGGGCCGAATTTGCATCCAACCCGTTTGACCCCTGATGAACAATACACCCATATCAGTCTCTGGTGCCTTCTTTCTTCGCCGCTCCTGATCGGTTGCGACATGACCAAACTGGACGCCTTCACCCTAAGTCTTCTTTCCAATGACGAGGTCTTGGCGGTGGACCAGGATTCCCTTGGCCGCGAGGCGTCGCGCGTGTCGCAGAACGGATCGGTTGAAGTCTGGAGCAAGGATTTGGATGACGGTTCAAAAGCCGTCGGCCTTTTTAATCGGGGTGACGATGAAGCGCCGGTGACGGCCAAATGGTCAGACCTGGGCATTTCCGGACGGCAGACCGTACGCGATCTTTGGCGGCAAAAAAACCTCGGGCAATTTGACAAGGAATTTACGGCCACCGTGCCCAGTCACGGCGTGGTCCTGGCAAAAATCAGCCCTGTGATGTAGTGCTTGCCGATGTACCTCATCGGGAATCGAGTTTTCTCAAGGCAAATGCATATGCGCCAATCGCCACGGCTTCACTCGTTCCCAGCCTCGAAATTCCCACCCCAATGCGCTGCAGGGAATCGTATTTGATCTTACGGCGTCCGCCAGGAACGGTGATGGTTTGCGGCTTCCCTTTGAGAAATGTCTTTAACTGATCGGAGTCTTCCAAGTTGAAGGCAACTTCGGGCAGACGCCGAAATTGGTTGCCATTCGGCGCAGTGTAAGGGCTGTTCAACTCGTTCACGAGCGCCGGCAGAAACAGCCGCCAGCCTTTCGCAACACCGCCGCCGATCACCGCCAGGCCGTCAATCAATGTCAGCGCGTTACCCAGGGCGTCGCCGACAACTTCTCCCAGCCGGCGGTAGGCCTCGACGGCAGCCGGCTGGTTGCCGGGCGCTTTGCCGAGAGCAATCTCCTCAACGCCTCGCGGGTCCGGCGCTTCGTCAAACGCGATTCCCGCCTGCTCGGCATAAACGCGGCGGACGGCGCGAATGCTTGCCCCTTCTTCGGCATTCATCTGCGACTGAAGTTTGTTCCGCATCAGCCAGATTTGCGAGGCGTTCGAGTTGTCGCCGGCGTATAGTTCTCCGTTATGCACAATGCCGCCGCCAAAGCCCGTGCCGAGCGTGACGCCAAATAGATTATTGTAGCGTTTAACACTGCCGGCCTTTTTTAACAAACCGTTGACATAAGGCAGAAAACCGGCGATGGCTTCGCCATAGACAAACAGTTCGCCGTCGTTATTGATGAAAACGGGGATGCGGAATTTTTCCGCCAGCATCGGCCCGAGCGCGACGCCGCCGCGGAATCCGGGCAGGTTGCC
>JASHVW010000338.1 GCA_030044395.1 Verrucomicrobiia bacterium | reverse complement strand
ATGCGTTATCTGGTGTCCGGCGGATTCACGCGTTTCGTTGAACTGGGGCCGGGCACGGCCCTGAGCGGATTTATGAAGCGTATTGACAAGTCGGTCCAAATGCTGAATGTGGCCGACATGGCGAGCTTGGAGGCGGCCGTTGCGGCGTTAAGGTAATTTGTCACTCAAGATTACGTCCCAAATCGTTAATAACTGCCAATCAAACCGTGAAATCAATCACCACTATCAGCGCCGTCCGATCGCGCCTTCTGGCCGCCGTTCTGGCGGCGGTTTGCTTCCCGGCAAGCGTCCCGGCGCAGTCCGCCCCGGCCATTGCCACGGACCGCGGCCTGGTTTTTACAAAAACGCCGGAAAAGTACCTCGCCTTGACTCTGTATCGCCCGGCGAATTCTTCGGGAAAGCTTCCGGTGGTCGTGCTCATCTATGGCGGCGCCTGGATGATGCGGTTCCCGCAGTCGCAAACCGCCAAGGCGATGTGGCTGGCGCGACACGGTTACGCGGCCGCGGTGATTGATTATCGCCTCAGTTCGGAGGCCAAATTTCCGGCGCAGCTTTACGATTGCAAGGCGGCTGTCCGGTGGCTTCGCGCCCATTCGCAGAACTATGACCTGGACCCGGCGCACATCGGCGCCTGGGGCGATTCCTCCGGCGGACACCTCGCCAGCCTGCTCGGCGTGACGGGTGGAATCACCAATCTGGAAGGCAGCGGCGGAAACCCGGACGAATCCAGCCGCGTCCAGGCGGTCGTGGACTTTTTTGGGCCATCGGACCTGGTCCAGTTGGGCACAAATGAATTCCCGGGCTCATTCCTCCAGCACGACACTGCCAACTCACCCGAAGCCCTCCTGGTCGGCGGCAGGGTTGCAGACCATTTGGAAGAAGCCCGGATGGCCAGCCCGGTCACCTACGCCGCCAATGACCCGCCGCCGTTCCTCATTGTTCATGGCGACCAGGACCGGCTGGTGCCCCGGGAGCAAAGCGAACTCCTCTACCATGCGCTGAAGAACGCCGGCGCCGCGGTAACGTTCTATATGATTGCCGGGGCCGGACACGAAGACCGCCAGTTCGACTCCGACATGATGCGCGGGGCCGTGCTGGCATTCTTCGATAAATATCTGAAGGCCACTCCTCAAAATTGAAGAGAAGTTCGGATTCAGCGGCGAAATAGACTTTGTCTTAAAAAAATCCTCGACTGAAACCGGCTATCGCGGATGCTTAAGAGATGATTCTCGAAAATCAAGTCGCCGTCGTCACCGGCGCGGGGCGCGGAATCGGGCGCGCCATCGCGCTGAAATTTGCGAGCGCCGGCGCGGATGTGGTCTGCCTTTCGCGCACTGCGGAAAATTCGGAGAAAGTGGCGCAAGAAGTTCGCGGCCTGGGCCGAAAGGCGTGGTCGTTTGGGGTGGATGTTGCCGACTCGAACGCGGTCACGGAGGCGGCGGAAAAGATCATGGCAGACTGCGGCAAAGTGGACATCCTGGTGAACAACGCGGGAGTCACACGGGACGGTTTATTGATGCGGATGAGCGATGCGGATTGGGACGCGGTGTTGGACACGAATTTGAAGGGAGCGTTTCTTTTGACGAAGGCGTTCTTTCGCCAATTTGCGAGACAGCGCGCGGGCCGAATCATCAACATTTCCTCGGTCATTGGCCTGATCGGGAATCCGGGTCAGGCCAATTATGCGGCGAGCAAGGCGGGCCTGATAGGATTCACTCAATCGGTCGCGCGGGAATTGGCGTCGCGCAGCGTGACGGTGAACGCGATCGCGCCGGGGTTCATAGAGACGGACATGACGGCGGGGTTGAGCGACGAATTCAAGGCGAACGTATTGAAGCAAATTCCGATGGGAAAATTCGGGGCGGCGGAAGACATTGCGGAAGCGGCGCTGTTCCTGGCCAGCCCCCAGGCACGATACATTACCGGTCAAGTGCTGACGATTGATGGTGGAATGGTGATGTAGAACGTTAAAGTTGAAAGAATCGGATTAATTCAAGATTGGCCGAGAAAGGAGAATCAGTCAGGCTTAATTGATAAATTTTTTCATTCAATGCTTGACGAGTTTCGGATTCGCGGCTAGGAACAATGCAAAATTATGGCTGACAAACCTATAGACCAACGTGTAAAGGACATCATCGTGGAACAACTCGGCGTCAAACCCGACCAGGTGACGCCGGAGGCGAAGTTTATTGAGGACCTCGGCGCGGATTCGCTCGATACTGTCGAGCTGATCATGGCGCTGGAAGAGGAGTTCGGCATTGAAGTACCGGACGAACAGGCCGAGAAACTTCTGACGGTCGGGGACGTGGTCAAATACATCGAGGAGAACCAAAAATAATTGCGAGGATGTGCGATTTGGGGGCAGCCTGGCTGAATACAGCTTGAGCTGCCCTTTTATTTTATATGTCAACTCATTGGACAGAACGGCGTGTGGTCGTCACCGGGCTGGGCGTGGTAACGCCGATCGGCAACGATGTTGAAACATTCTGGAAAAATCTCGTCGCCGGTCATTGCGGTATTGGCAAGATCACCTCGTTCGACGCCTCGCCCTTTGACACGCAGATCGCGGGCCAGGTGAAACATTTCGACCCGACACCGGCGTTTCCGTCGCCGAAGGAAATCCGCCGGACGGACCGCTACTCACAATTCGGGATTTATGCGGGACACCATGCCCTGTTGGATTCAGGCCTCGATCTGGCGAAGGAAAACGGCGACGAAATCGGCTGCATCATCGGATCGGGCATCGGCGGACTGGAGACGACGGTACAACAGCACACCGTCCTGATTGAGCGCGGGCCGGGACGGCTCTCGCCGTTCATGATTCCCATGCTGATCAGCAACATGGCCTCGGGACTGTTCTCGATGTATAAAAATTTGCGCGGGCCGAATTTTGCGACGTGCTCGGCGTGCGCCACGGCGAACCACGCCATCGGCGAAGCCTGGCGCGCAGTGAAGATGGGCGACGCACAGGTGATGTTTGCCGGGGGCGCGGAAGCGGCGGTGGTGCCCATCGGCATTGGGGGATTTTGCGCGATGAGAGCGATGAGCACGCGCAATGACGATCCGAAGCACGCCTCGCGGCCGTTCGACAAGGACCGCGACGGATTTGTGATGGGCGAGGGGGCAGGCGTGATCGTGCTGGAGGAATTGGCCCACGCCAAAAAACGCGGCGCAAAGATTTATTGTGAAATTGTCGGGTACGGCAACACCGCGGACGCCTATCATTTGACGGCGCCTTCGCCTGACGGCGAGGGCGCCGCGCGGTGCATGAAAATGGCGATGCACCAAAGCGGGTTGAAACCCGAGGACGTTTCCTACATCAACGCGCACGGCACGTCGACGCCACAAGGCGATGTTTGCGAGACGGAGGCGATCAAGAAGGTTTTTGGCGCGCGGGCGAAGAAGCTCGCCGTCAGTTCCACGAAAGGCGCGACGGGCCACATGCTTGGCGCGGCGGGGGCGGTGGAGATGACCGTCTGCGCGCTGGCGATTAAGCATGGGATCGCGCCGCCGACGATCAACTATCAGACGCCCGATCCCGAATGCGATTTGGATTACGTGCCGAACACGGCGCGCGAGATGAAGATCCATGCCATCATCAACAATTCATTCGGTTTCGGCGGGCATAATGCGAGCATTGCGGCGAAGAAATTTGAGGGGTAAAGCCATTGCCAAAGTCAATTTCGGCGTTATGCTGATGTTGTGAGCGTGGCAGAGCAAATTTTTGAGAAGGCGCAGGCGCTTCCCGAACCGGCGCAGAAGACGATTCTGGATTTGGTGGACAAACTTGCCAAAGAAAGCGCATCTTTCACAAAATCCGTTTCCGCGCGTGTGCAATTGCCATTGATTGATTCCAAGGAGCCGGGCATTCTTGCTCTCACGAATGCCGACATCGAAGAATTACTTGCTTGATGTCAATTGCTGGCTGGCAGCTGCGGCGCAACGGCACTGTCACCATTCGCGGGCTAAAGGCTGGCTTGATGCCACGAGCGGTCCGTTCGTCTTTTGCCGCATTACCCAGATGGCTTTTCTGCGTCTCGTGACAAATCCGAAAATCATGGGTGCCGACGTTCTCACTGCACAACGGGCATGGGAGGTTTATCGAAAATTTCAGGC
>JASHVW010000337.1 GCA_030044395.1 Verrucomicrobiia bacterium | reverse complement strand
GACGATCCTTGCGGGCAAAGTGCCGAAGAAATTTCCGCCATTGGTGATCGCAGGATCGGAATTTCAAAAGTCCGTCTGGCGGCAATTGCGGAAAATTTCCCGCGGCAAAACCAAAAGCTATGGCGAAATCGCGAGAGCCATTGGCAGGCCGAAAGCCGTGCGGGCCGTGGGCGGCGCGTGCGGCGCAAACCCGATTCCGGTTCTCGTGCCCTGCCACCGCGTCCTGGCCGCCAACAGAAAAATCGGCGGATTCTCCGGTGGATTGGACTGGAAACGCCGCCTGCTCGCCCGTGAAGGTGTTAAATTGTAATTCTCCGGCAACTCGAACCATCAAAATGCCCTAACGGCACATCTTCAAAAACTCGCTCTCATCCACAATTTTCACACCGAGCTTTTGCGCTTTCTCCAATTTCGACCCGGCTTCCGCGCCGGCCAGCACAAAATCGGTGTTGCCGCTCACGCTGCCGCTGACTTTTCCCCCAAATGCCTCGATCTTTGCCGATGCTTCCTCCCGCGTCATCGTCGGCAACGTGCCCGTCAGCACGAAGACCTTTCCGGCAAACGGCAGGGTCGCCGCTTTTGCCGCCGAAATCTTTTCGCTCGACGGTTCAATTCCAAGCTCCTTCATTCGCCGCAAAATCTTCCCCCCTTTTTCAGAAGCAAAAAAATCCAAAACACTTTTAGCCACTACCGGGCCGACTTTCGTCACAATTCCGGGTTCCTTGTCGGCCTTGCTCTTCGAGCGCGCCGCAAAATGTGATTCAATCAGCCGTCCCCTAATTTCCGCGATTTCCATCTTTAGACGCTCATAACGTTCCGGTTTTTCACGACGCACTCCCGGCAGCGCGGATTGTTTTTCGTGGTAGCTCAAAATGTCCGCCAGCAACGGCGATTTTGCGACATCTTTGATCGTGTCGTGAAATTTCGCCAAATCTTGGGCCGTCGTTTTGCCGACATCGGGAATGGCCAGGCCAAAAAGCCAGCGTGAGAGCGGAAACGTCCGGGCGCGCTCGATGGCATGAATGGCTTTCGTCGCGTTTTTCTCCCCGAAAATGCGCGGCGATTCCTCGTTGCCAAGATTGAGCGTGGCCAACGCCTCAAGCCTTAACTCAAACAAATCCAGCGGCTCACGCACCAGACTCCTTTCCACCAATTTATCGGCGACGATGCCGCCGACGCTTTCAATGTCCAATGCGCCGCGAGCGGTGAAAAATTCGAGGCGACGCGTCGCCTGCGCCGGACACTGAAGATTTTCGCAACGCCAGACAACATATTTCGGATCCCGCGAAATAGGACCGCCGCATACCGGACATTGGCCATGAAGATGTTTTGCAAAATCAAATGGCGCGGCGTCACGCCGGCGTTTCGCTTCAACCACGCCGACAACCGCCGGAATCACTTCGCCGGCCTTTTCAATCACGACCATGTCGCCAATACGAATGTCTTTGCGTCTGATTTCGTCCTCGTTATGGAGCGTTGCCCGGCTGATCGTGCTGCCGGCGAGAAAAACCGGCTCCAGTTCGGCCACCGGCGTCAGTGCCCCTGTCCGCCCCACCTGGATGGTGATGTCGCGCAGCTTGGTTTCGGCCCGCTCCGCGGCGTACTTGTAGGCAATCGCCCATCGTGGCGCCTTGGCGGTGAAGCCGACGCGATCGCGTTGGGCGGAGGAATTCAATTTGATGACCGCGCCGTCAGTTTCGTAAGGAAGATTCTTTCGGATTCTGTCCAACTCGTTGATGGCGGCGATGAGTTCGTCGGCGGAATGACAATGCCAGACGCATTGCGGCGTCTTGAACCCGAGTGTTTTGAGCCACGCGAGAACCTCCGTGTGGGTATGCGGATGCGTTATGGCGCCCTCCACTTTGCCGAGTCCATAGACCACGACATCCAGCGGTCGTTTGGCAACGAGACGCGGGTCCAATTGTTTGAGCGAGCCGGCCGCGGCGTTGCGCGGATTCGCAAAGGCCTCTTCGCCCGCGGCCTGGCGCTCCGCATTAAGTTTTTCAAAGCCTGTCTTCGTCAAATAGACTTCGCCCCGGACCTCAAGAGTTGAACCGGCGGAATCAAAAAACTCCTTTTGTTTCTTTTGCATCCCGCCGCCTTTGCCGCTCAAATGGATCCGCAACGGCACGCTCCGAATCGTTCTTAAATTGGCAGTGATATCATCGCCGGTCGTTCCATCACCGCGCGTCGCGCCGATGGCGAGCCTTTCGTTCTCATAACGCAGGCTCATCGCCACGCCGTCCACCTTGGGCTCAACCGACCAGTCAAGGACTTCATCGGGCAGCAGCTTTTGAACGCGCTTGACGAAGTCGCGGACCTCATCCTGGGAATAGGTATTGTCCAGACTCAACATCGGCAGCAAATGCCGGACGGGTTTGAACACTTTCAACGGCTCGCCGCCCACGCGCTGGCTCGGCGAATCGGGCGCCACAAGTTCGGGAAAATTCCTTTCCAGATCGAGAAGCTCGTGATAAAGCCGGTCGTACTCGCGGTCGGAAATCTTCGGCTTGGCCTCGACATGATAAGCATGGTCGTGGCCGCGGATTTCCTCGACGAGTTGCGCGTGGCGCTTGGTCGCTTCAGCCTGTGTCACGGCAGATATTTATCGCAAAGAAGCCGGGATGCAAAGCCGCGAAGTGGAAAATAGCCAATGAAACAGGAAGATTACGATTGGAGCGGAAGCAGCCGTGACGGCATGGTCCTCCATCCTCAATCCTCTATCTGCCCGCCTCCATCCTCGCCTTTTCCTCCCGCCGAAACCATTCGGCAAACAACCTGATTCCCTGTTCGATTTTGATTTGCGGTTGGTAGCCAAGCCGTTCCCGCGCCTTGGAAATGTCGGCAAACGTCATTGGCACGTCGCCCGGTTGCAACGGCTGGCGGTCAATCACGGCCTGTTTGCCAAGTTCAGCTTCGAGCAGTTCAATCATCCGGGACAGCGAAACCGTCTGTGATTCGCCCAGATTGAAAATTTCATAGCCAAACTCCTTCTTCGTGGCAGCAATCACGCCCTCCACTGTGTCCGTGACGTACGTGTAATCGCGCGCCGCGCTGCCGTCACCAAATACGGGAATCGGCTTCCCCGCGGAAATCAATTGCGCAAATTTGAAAATCGCCAAATCGGGCCGCTGGCGCGGCCCATAGACGGTAAAAAATCGCAGCATCGTCACGTCCATCTTGTAAAGATGATGCCAGACGCGGCCAAGCGTTTCACAGGCCAGCTTGCTCGCCGCATACGGTGAAATCGCCTCAAAAATCGGGTCATTTTCCGAAAAGGGCACTTTGGCGTTGACCCCATAGACGGAGGAGGATGAAGCAACGATGATTTTTTTGACGCCGGATTTTCTGGCCGCTTCGAGCACGTTGACGGTTCCCTCAACATTGACACGCTGGTAAAGCGCCGGATCGGCGAGGCTCGGTCGCACACCCGCGCGCGCCGCCAGGTGAATCACCTGGTCGAATTTAACGGATGATAAAAGTTCCGTCAGCGCCGAAGCGTCGGTGATGTCGCCGTGAACAAATTCAAAAGGCCGGGCCAACGCCTGGACTTCACGAAGGTTGCGCCGCTTGAATTGCGGATCGTAAAAGTTGTTCAGATCGTCAAAGGCCCATACGTTATGCCCCTCGCGCAATAACCGCTCGCAAACATGCGAACCGATGAAGCCCGCGCCGCCCGTGACGAGAAAATTCATAAGAGAACGCTAACAATCAACGCCCCGGCTGTCGAGCGCGCCAATTCCCGGCGTCATGAACCGGCGGCTCGCAGGTTGGCCTCGATCCAGCCCATTGATCCATCCAATGTTCGCCAAAGTTTTATCAATTAACACTTCCCACCCGGGTCGGGATAAGCTAGAACCGATATGAAAAATCAACCGCATTTCGCTCAATCCGCAAGATGCCTGAATCCAATTGATGGGAGCCGGCAACACCTTTACCAATGAAATACGGCGACATTAAGGAACTCCGCGACGCCGGATTGATTACCGGCGAGCAACAAGAGAAAATCGTCGAACACTTCCACCTGAAAAACGATGGCGGCAACAAGTTTCTCGCGATTGTTTCGACCATTGGCGCAGTGCTGATCATTACCGGCGTCACCCTGTTGATTTCAGCGCATTGGAATGAAATTCCACACGGCGTGAAAATCGCCGGCGGAATCTTTCTCATGCTCGGTTTTCATGCGGCAGGATGGTGGCTCCGCGAAGTCCACGGCAAATTTCGAAAGACCGGCGAAGCCCTGCACCTGGTCGGTTCCGGCCTATTTCTGGCGAACATCGCGCTGCTCGCACAGGTTTACAATCTTGTCTCGCGTCCGCCGGACGCATTTTTGCTGTGGTGGATTGGCATTGCTCCCTTGCCGTGGTTGTTGCGTTCAAAGGCGCAGCATTGCTTGCTGTTGCTCGCCTTCAGCCTCTGGTTCGGATTTGACGTCAACGAGCCGGCAAGTCTCATCTATTGCAATGGCGGGAGGCAGATCCTGCTCTACTCATTGCTCGGCCTGTTCTTTCTCGGCGCAGGTTGGTTGCTGCGAAGCAGCCCGTTCCCTGAATTCGCCGGCGTCACGGAAAAAATCGGCGCCCCGGCCTTCCTTGTTTTCTTCTATCCGCTTGCCTGGAAAGATTTCCCTGATTGGTACAATCCCGGATATAATCACGCCGTTTTTCCACCGCAGGCCTTCATTGCGCTTTTGTCGCTGGTGGCTGGAATTAAAAACCTGCGCTCGCTGACGGCGCAATGGCGTTGGACGTGGTTGGCAGCGTTGTGTGGAATGGTGATCTTCATGGCAACGGCCTGGTTTGGCTGCTGGAACCTCGAACAAGGTGCTCCGGCGTACGATTGGGGCGTCTCTTGGAGCTACCTTCTGGGCACGATCGTTCTGTTCGCCTTCTGCCTGCTGCAAATTCAGGTGGGCCTCCAGGAACGCTCGCCCTTTCTCGTGAACCTCGGCATCACCTTTGTCGCCCTTGATATCCTCGCCGCTTACTGCGATCTGTTCGGCTCGATGGCCCGCACCGGTTTGATGTTTTTGATTTCAGGAATTTTCCTCATCGTCTTCGGCGTCTATCTCGAAACGAAACGTCGCAAACTGATAAAACAAATCGCCGTTTCAATCCCAAAGGAGGTCCGGTGAAACTCAAGTTGTTCGTTCTCGTCCTCACGTTGCAATCCGCGTGGCTGCTCGGCACGGCAGCCATCCAGGAATATGCCCTGGCGCATGGAAAAATCATCCTGCTGGAAACCCGCCCCGTCGACCCCCGCGACCTTCTACGCGGCGATTACCTGATGCTCAACTACAAAATAAGCGACGTGGCGGGGTACCTCTTTTCCCCGCCGATAAAAAATGATTTGGCGCCGGGCACGAAAATATTCGTCACGCTCTCGCCGGACACGAACGGCTTTTACAGGATTACCCGCGCCAGCACGAACCAAATCACGCCGCGGGCAAATGAAGTCTTGTTGCGGGGAACCAGCGCCAATCGCTGGTGGAATGCGACGAACTCAGTTCATGTCGTCTATGGTATTGAAAACTATTTCGTCGCTGAAGGCACCGGCAATCCAACCGGCAGGCTCTCTGTGCAAGTCGTGGTGCCTGCCTCCGGTCATGCAAAAATCAAGCAGGTGTTCGTGGACGGCAAACCCTACATCAAAGTGATGGATCAATAATTTCCCC
The DNA here is from genome assembly GCA_030044395.1 of Verrucomicrobiia bacterium. GTDB lineage: Bacteria > Verrucomicrobiota > Verrucomicrobiia > Limisphaerales > UBA11358 > UBA11358. The sequence goes on along the minus strand of JASHVW010000337.1, from coordinate 18,781 downwards.
TCCCCGCCTCCTGCTCCCGATCTTTCTCTCCATTGACAGTTGGCAATTCCCCCAATCGGCAATCTCCCGGTCCCCAAACCCGCCTTGACACCCCCTGTTTCACTGGTATGCTCCGCTGCTCGTTTCGCGCGGCAGCGCAAGCGAATTTAACTATGAAGCGACAATATCAACCATCGAAAATACGCCGCAAACGACAGCACGGATTCCGCGCCCGCAAAGCCACACGGGGCGGACGCGCCATCCTCCGAAATCGCCGCCGCCTCGGCCGCAAACGCCTCACCCCCGTTTGATCCGCCCATGACTGCCGAATCGCCGAAACGCCTGCGCCTCAGCCGCAGCTCGCGGCTCACGCAAAATCGCGATTTCACCCGCGTGCGGCAACACGGCCAGCGCCTCGCCCAGGGCTGTCTCATCGCCAATTGGAACCGGCTGCCCGACGGCGCCCGCCCAAAACTCGGCGTCGTCACCGGCAAAAAAATCGGCGGCGCCACCGTGCGCACCCGCGCTCGACGCCTCCTTCGCGAATGCTTCCGGCTGCACCAGCACGAGTTTGCCCAACCCGTCGAATTGGTCCTGGTCGCGCGCAATTCCATCGTCGGCAAACAATTCGCCGACGTCGAAAAGGATTTGCTCACGGCATTGAATCGCGCCGGCCTGAGAATAAATGCTCACTCCCAAAACCCCGCGACAATGTGACCAAAAAATTCCCCAGGACGAACGTAGAAATCGCCCGGCGCGCGCCGGCGGCGTTTTCATTATGTTGCGTGCGTCCTTCCTTAATCATTTCGGTTTCGACGTTGCCCATTTGGGCTACCACCACCCTCATTCGCGCCTATCAATTCTTCATATCGCCGGCGCAGCTCTTTTTGTTCGGTCCCACCGGTGGCTGCCGATTTACTCCCACCTGCTCCCAATACGCCCTCGACGCCATCCGCGCACGGGGCGCCATTGCCGGAAGCTGGCTCGCCGCAAAACGCATCTGCCGGTGTCATCCCTTTGGCAACTGCGGACATGATCCGGTACCGGCAAAGGACGGGCAAATGATGGCGCCGATTCGCGCCAAGATTTAATGGATAAAACTGGAATCATTATTGTCTCACTCTGCGTGGCCACGCTGATTTTATGGATTTTCGAACAACAGCGGGAGGCGCAGCGGCAGGCCCAATTTCTCGCCACCAACCAGACGGCCACCGCGCAATCGCCTCTGCCGGCGGAAACATCGGTGGCGCCCGCGCCCGCTGTTCCGCAGATTTTCGATACGAACATTCCCGAGAATCTAGTCGTTATTTCCAATGCCACCGCGCGTTATACCTTTACGTCGCGCGGCGGAGGTTTGAAGCGCATTGATTTGTTGGACTATCCCGAGACGATTTCTCCGCGCTGGAAAACCATCAGCACCAACGCCGCCGTCGCTTCCCTCAATACCGGCGCGCCACTGCCCGTGCTGGCGATATTGGGCGACACCAACCTGATGGGTGACGGCAATTTCACCGTCACACAGGTCGGCGACACCGTCCGCGCCGAAAAACTGCTGCCGGACGGTCTGCGGATCGAAAAGGCATTCCGCTTGAGCTCCAATTACCTGGTGGACACCAGCGTGCAATTGCGGAATACCTCCGGCAAACCGCTGGCGTTGCCGGAGCAGGAAGTGATCATCGGCACCGCCACGCCGATGGGACCGGATGATACCACGTTCGGTTTTTATGGCGGCGCCATGTGGTATAACGGAACGAAGAGCACTCCCATCAACCTCTCCTATTTTAATCCCAGCACAACCACGCTGTTCATCTTTCCACGCGTTCCCAAATCGGAATTTCTGGCCGGAACCAACGACGTCGTATGGGGGACGGCGTACAACCAGTTTTTTGCGCTGCTGGCCATGCCCAAGGTCCCCGCGCAAAAATTCGTGGCGGACCCGGTGACGTTGCCGCAATTCACCAATGTGGAGGAAATGGCGGGCGCGCCTTTGCCTCGCGGCATCCAGGCTGCCTTCATTTATCCCGCCCAGACCCTCACCGCCAACTCCAGCCTTGACCGCCAAATCACCCTTTATGCCGGGCCAAAAGAATACCGGACCCTTGCCAACCTCGCCGTCCAATTTCAGAATCACGCCGATGATGCGATGAATTTCGGCACCGGTTACCTCAGTTTCTGGGGCGTCGGCACATTCTTTGCCAAGCTGCTCTTGCTGTGGATGAATTGGCTCCACGACGCAATGAAAATCGGCTATGGCTGGACGATCGTCGTCATCACCGTGACCTTGCGGCTGGTTTTCTGGCCGTTCACCGCCATGAGCGTCCGCTCCGCAAAGAAAATGCAGGCGCTGGCACCGGAAATAAAGGCCCTGAAGGAAAAATACAAGGACGACCAGCAAAAGTTCGCGCAGAAACAAATGGAGCTTTGGAAAAAACACCGCGTCAATCCCATGAGCGGTTGCTTCCCGGCCCTGATTCAAATGCCCGTGTTTTTTGGATTCCTCACGATGATCCGCAGCGCCATTGAATTGCGCGGCGCGCATTTCCTATGGGTGGCAGACCTCACCAAGCCCGATACGCTCTTCATGATTCCCGGGCTGAACTTTCCCTTTAACCTCCTGCCGTTGCTGATGGTTGGCGTGATGGTCTGGCAGGCCCATCTCACGCCCCCCTCGCCGGGCATGGACCCCTCACAGCAAAAAATGATGCGCTGGATGCCCGCGATCTTCCTCGTCTTCCTGTACAATTACTCGTCCGGCATGGCGCTTTACATGACGGTCAGCACCCTGCTGGGTGTTGTGCAGACGAAAGTGACCCGTAATTTAAAAGACCCCACAACCGCTCCGGCATTGACGCCGCGGCCAAAATCGAAAAAATAACCCTATGGCGCAACCGAAAGAAGTTCTCGAAAAAATCCTGGCCTCGCTCGGTTTTCAAGCAACCGTCGAGGAACATAAATTGGACGAAGGCGTTTTGCTTGACGTAAAAACGGATGACGCCGGCCGGTTGATTGGCCGCCAGGGACAAACGCTCTCCGATTTGCAATACCTCACCAACCGCCTGCTCTTTCAGCAAAGCACCGATGCCCCCAAGGTCATGGTGGATGTCGGCGGTTATCGAACGCAGGCCCGCGAGGCGCTCGTGAAAAAAGCCAAGGAGGCCGCCGACAAGGTCCGCCGCTGGGGCGACGCGGTGGAATTGGAGCCGCTCAATGCCTTCGACCGCCGGGTGGTCCATCAAACCCTCAAGGACGATCCCGATGTGGAAACCCACAGCGTGGAAGTGGACGGCACGGATAAAAAGGCCATCCTGCTCCGGCCCAGACAATGACCAGCGGTTATTGCTGGTCAATGACCTTCATCTTGTATAGCGGCGAGTACGCGCTGCTCGGCTGCGGGGTCGAACCAAACGCGTTGACCAGATAATCAAATTTGAACCGGAAATCCACTTCATCCGAGCCGGGCTGCACCGACACAAATCCCTCCCAACGATTGTCAACCATCGGCACGCGATGCAACGGATACAAGTTGCCATCCACCAACACATACGCCTTGACGCTCTCCCACCGCAGCGACTGCTCCGTGGAATTGAATTGCACTTCCACAGGATAAAAATTGTTCGTGTTGCGCGGCTGCTCCAGCGGCGTCAAACGGGTGAACTGCGTCGCGCAACCTGCCAGTAACAGAATTGGTAACAGCATTAAGATTCTTTTCATATTCCTCAGCTTGGCAAAGCGCCGCGCCTTTGTAAAGTTGGATTTCAACGCTTGAACGACCCCCTCCTTTTCGCTATTGCTGTCGAGCCATGATTCCCGAAAACCAAAACGCTCCGACGTTTCGCAACTATCGCTGGGTCATCTGCGGATTGTTGTTCTTTTCCACCACCGTCAATTACATGGACCGCCAGGTCATCGGCTATCTAAAGGACTACGTCTTCTGTGCGCCGGCCGCGCAAGGCGGATTCGGCTGGTCAACCACGGACTTTGGGCACTTAACTGCCTTCTTTACGGGAGTTTATGCCGGATTTACCCTGGCGGCCGGTTGGATCATTGACAAAATCGGGACCAAGCTCGGACTCGCGCTTTCGCTGATTGCCTGGTCCGTTTTCGGGATTGCCAATGCCTTTGTCGGCAGTCTCATCACCGCCCACATCGCCATTCGCAGTTTGTTCGCCGCCGGCGAAGCCGGCAACTTCCCTGCCTCCATTAAAACTGTCGCCGAGTGGTTTCCCAAACGCGAGCGCGCCCTGGCCACCGCCATCTTCAATGCCGGTTCCAACACTGGCGCCATGGTCGCCGCCATTTTCGTGCCCTGGTGCCTGATCCAATTCGGCAATCAACTGGGTTGGAAATTGGCCTTTATCCTCACCGGCGCCTCCGGCTTTCTCTGGCTGATCTTCTGGTTCTGGCTTTACGACCCGCCGAACAAACAGGCGCGCTTGTCAAAAGCCGAATACGATTACATCCATGTTGACGATGAATCCGCCGTTGACCAGCCAATCGGCGACAAAGCCGCCAAAGTTTCCTGGTGGAAATTATTCCGCTATCGCCAGCTTTGGGCGTTCTTCGCCGGCAAATTTATGACCGACGGCATCTGGTGGTTTTATCTCTTCTGGCTGCCGGACTATCTCTTCAAGCAATTTCACATGACCAAGCAGCAAATCATGTTGCCCACCTTCATCGTCTTTGGCGTCGCCATCGTCGGCAGCATCTACGGCGGCAGCATTCCCATGACACTGATTAAACGCGGCATGGCCGTCTATCAAGCCCGCATGACAACGATGCTTATTATTGCCCTTTTTCCCCTGGCAGTCTTGCTGACGCAATATTTCGGCAATGTGGATCGCTTCGGCAGCACGGCCGCCGTGCTCGCGGTGGCGATGATTTGCATCGGCGCCACGGCGCACCAAGCTTGGTCAGCAAATCTTTTCACGACCGTCTCTGATATGTTTCCCAAAAAAACCGTGGGCAGCGTCACCGGCATCGGAACCACCGCCGGCGGGATTGGAGGAGTCCTGGTGCAACTCTTGCCCGGGTTGTTTACCGATCGCTTTAGGGCCACATCGCAAACTGTCTATCTCATCATGTTCTGCCTGTGTGGCTTCAGTTACTTGATTGCCTGGGCCATTATGAAAGCCCTGGTCCCCCGCCATCAGCCCATTACCGATTTGTAAGTTCAACCAGGAAATTGGAAATACTTCTTCGCATTGCGGTGGCAGACATCCTCGACAAGAGCGGTCAACCATTCGCGGCGGTCCGGCAGGCGCCCCGTCTCCACGTCGCTTCCCAGCGCGTCGCAAAGGATCCGCCGGAAATATTCGTGCCGTGGATACGAAAGCAGCGACCGCGAATCGGTCAACATTCCGACAAACAGGCTCAACAATCCCAAATCCGAAAGTGCGTCAAGCTGCGCACGGATGCCATGTTCCTGGTCCAGAAACCACCACGACGCCCCGTATTGCAGCTTGCCCGCCAGCGAGCCGTCCTGGAAGCTCCCCGGCATTCCCGCGAATAAATAGTTATCCGCCGGGTTCAAATTATAGAGAATCATCTTCGGCAATTTCCCGACGCGATCGAGACGATCCATATAACGCGCCAGGGAATTTGCCTGGGTAAAATCACCGATCGTGTCGCAGCCCGTGTCTGCGCCCAACCGCGCGGCAACCCGCGAATTCGGGTCCCGCAACGCGCCGAGATGCAGTTGTTTCACCCATCCTTTGTCCGCATCCAGGACGCCGAAAAATTCCATCATAAAAGATGCAAACCGTTCCGTGTCCTCCAGCCCGGCTGCTTCACCCTTGAGCGCCCCTGAAAAAATCGCCGCCGCTTTCTGTTCCGTGCAGTCTTGGGACGGCATTTGATTCATCCCGTGGTCCGACAGGCGGCTGCCGTTGGCATGGAAAAAATCGTGCCGTTGCTCCAGCGCTTTCAGGAAACCCTTGAATGTGCCGGCGCTCAATCCGGAAGTCTCCGCCAATGTCTTGACCCATTTCTTGAACCGATTAGGCTCGTTTACGCGCAGCGCGTTGTCCGGGCGAAACGCCGGAAACACCTTCACCTTCCAGTGGGACTCTTTGATCGCCTGATGGTATTCCAGTGAATCCGCGGGATCATCCGTTGTGCAGACAACCTGCACGTTCATCCGCTCGACCAAGCCGCGAACGGAATAACCCGGCTGCGCGAGCAGGCGGCTGGTCTCCTCCCAGATTTCCTGCGCGGTGCTTTCCTCCAACAATTTTTCAATGCCAAAATACCTCTGCAATTCCAAATGCGTCCAATGAAAAAGCGGATTGCGCAATGTCTTGGGGACCGTCACTGCCCACGCCTGGAATTTCTCGCGCGCGGACGTTTCGTCGCCGGTTATCAATCTTTCGGGAATGCCATTCGCCCGCATGGCGCGCCATTTGTAATGGTCGCCGCCCAGCCAGGGTTCGTGGATGTTTTCAAAATTCCGGTTTTCGGCCAGCGCCTGTGGCGAAAGATGGCAATGAAAATCAATGATCGGTTGTTTGGACGCCGTTCCGTGATACAGCTCGCGGGCCACCCCGTTCGACAGCAAAAAATCCTTGTCGCAGAATTTCATAAAATCAAATGGTCATCGCGTTAAACCCGCCGTCCACCACGATCTCCGCCCCGGTGATGAAACTGCCGCACTCCGACGCCAGCAATAGCGCCGCCCCCACCAATTCATGCGCCTCGCCAAAGCGCTTCATCGGCGTTTTACCCATGATTTGCGCCACGCGCTCGGGATTAAGCACCTTTCGGTTCTGTTCCGCCGGGAAAAAGCCCGGCACCAGGATATTCACGCGCACGCCGGACGTGGCCCATTCGCGGGCGAGGTTTTTCGACAAATTATGGATGGCGGCTTTCGCCGCCGAATAGGTGAACACGCGCGACAATGGCGCCAGGCCCGACGCCGAGCCTACGTTGATGATACTGCCGGATTTTTGCTCGACGAGATGTCTGCCAAACACCTGACACGCCAGCATGAGGCCTTTCAAATTCACTGTTACAATTTTGTCGAATTCTTCCCCCGTAATTTCAAAAAATGGCGTCGGCGAATTCACTCCCGCGCCATTAACCAAAATGTCCACGCGGCCAAACTTCACCAGCACATCCGCCAGCAACTTCTGCAAATCCGCCTTGGAAGTGGTGTCACAGGGAAAAAACGCCGCTTTGCCACCGCCTTTGGCAATATCGTCCAGCCGCCTTTGCGCTTTGCCGGCGTCCCGGCCAACCAGGGCAATCGCTGCCCCCGCTCCCGCCAGGCCTCCGGCAATCTCGCCGCACAGAACGCCCGTGCCGCCAATGACGACTGCGACCTTGCCTTTGAGTGAAAAAAGTTCCGCCGGCGTTTTCATGGGATTAACGTTGTACGCGGGCGCTGCCGCCGCCCATCGTCTTTTCCACTTCTTTGCGCGTGGCCATGCTGGTGTCGCCGGGCGTCGTCGAGGCCAGGGCGCCGTGCGCCGCCCCGTAATCCACGGCTTTTTGCGCATCGTTAAATTCCAGAAATCCAAATTGCAATCCGCTCGCGAAACTGTCGCCGCCCCCGACGCGGTCGAGGATTTCCAAGTCCGGATATCTCCTGCTCTCATGAAACTTCCCTTCGTGCCAGAGAATCGCTCTCCAATCGTTCTTCGTGGCCGTAATGACCCGGCGCAACGTCGTCGCGGCCACCTTGAAATTCGGATAGGCCTTTACCGCCCTTTCTATCATCGCCCTGAAGGCGTCCGTCTCGATCTCGCTCAAGTTGTGGTCCGCGCCCTCAACCTCAAATCCAAGGCTCGCCGTAAAGTCCTCCTCGTTGCCAATCATCACGTCCACGTATTTCGCAATCTCCCGGTTCACCTCCTGCGCCTTCTTCAGCCCTCCAATTGATTTCCAGAGCGAGGGACGGTAATTCAAATCGTAGCTCACAATCGTTCCGTGCTTCTTTGCCGCTTTGACCGCTTCAATCGTCAAGGCCGCTGTGGTTTCGGACAATGCCGCGAAAATCCCGCCGGTGTGGAACCAACGCGCGCCGAGTTTTCCAAAAATTTCGTCCCAGTCGAAATCACCGGGCTTCAGTTGCGACGCGGCGGAATTGCCGCGATCCGGCACACCAACCGCGCCCCGAATGCCAAATCCGCGCTCCGTGAAATTCAACCCGTTCCGAATGCTGCGTCCGATGCCGTCATCCGGCCGCCACAAAATGAAATCCGTGTCCACCCCGCCCTGCATGATGAAATCTTCGATCAAGTGGCCAACCTCATTGTCCACCAACGCGGTGCAAGTAGCGGTTGTCAGGCGGAAACATTTGCGAAGGCCGCGCGAAGTGTTGTATTCGCCGCCGCCTTCCCACACGGTGAAATGGCGTGCCGCGCGGATGCGCCCTTCACCAGGATCAAGGCGAAGCATGATTTCGCCGAGTGAAATTTGGTCGTAGGTACAGGTGGATCTTTCTCTCAATTGAATTGCCATAAAATAAATTTTTCAAATGGGTCAAATCTGGACGGTTTTAAAATTGACCGGATTCCACGGCGGTTCGCTAATTTCCGCGGCCAGATGGTTCAACTCTTCCACTTCAGCCTTCGTGAACAATAGGCCGCCATGTTGTTTTGACAGCGCCCCGGAATTCGCCTCCGGCTGGCCAGGCAGGATGCATTTTTCATTGCCGTGCCCCAGAATGTCGGCAAGGATCGCCTTCACATTTTGCCGCTGCGTGCGATGGTTCGCAAATCCGTTCCCGTTGAGGGCATCCGGATGAATCACCTGGAAGAAAAACGTTGAAGCCCGCTTCTCCCCCGGGTCGCCCAAAGCCGTGCCGCGGAGTTGCGGCAACCCTCCGCCAATGTAGGCCGCATAGAGTTCATCAATCAATCCAAGCCCGTAGCCCTTGTGCGCGCCAAATGGCAATAACGCCACCGCCTGGTTCGGATCATTTGTCAGGTTCCCCTCGGCATCCACGGCGCTGTTCGGCGGCAATAATTTTCCTTCGCGTTTCAACACCTGCACTCGGCCCATGGCTACCGTGGAAGTCGCCCAATCAATCACGATCGGAAAACCCACCGCCTCCTGCGTGGGAAAGGCCCACGAATGCGGATTCGTGCCCATCGTCGGCGTCTTTCCCCCGAACGGCACCACTTCCGAGGTGGCGGAAGTGCAATTCGTGTAGGCGAGATAGCCCTTCAGCGCGGCGTCCATCACATAGCCGCCACCCCATAGATAATGCGTGGCATTGTCCACGCTGACCATGCCCACGCCATATTGGTCGGCCAGCTTCATGCACGTGTCCATCGCCTCATAAGCCACGGCTTGCCCAAGTTTGAAATTCGCGTTCCAGATTTCCGCGGCGGCAAAGCGCGATTTGATTTTCTCAATTCTTGCGCCAGGCTTCCACCGCCCCACCTTGCTCCCGAACAACTCGTCCAGGTGCAGCGCCTTGATGGCATTGTGAGTGCGTATCCCATAATACGCCGCGCTGGAGCAAAATCGCGCGCCGGCGGCGGCTTCATCCGCATTGTAACCGCGCTTGAGATAGGCTCTCTTGACGAGCAGATCATGTGTTTCCATGGAAACAACGTAATAGGTCTCGGGCATAATCACCTCAAACTACTCTTTTTACCGGCACTTCCGGGTTGACCTGGGCAATCGGCTTCTCGCCGTTCATCGCCAGAATGAGATTTTTGACAGCGGTGGCCGCCTGGCGTGCCACGCTTTCAAAAGTGCGCGAGGCCACGTGCGGTGTGCAGATGACATTTGGCAATTTGAGCAACGGATGGTCCGCCGGTGGTGGTTCCTTGTCCAAAACGTCGGTCCCGTAACCTCCAACCTGCCCGGATTGCAAGGCCGCGACCATGTCGCCAGTATCCACCACCTCGCCGCGGGCACAGTTCAAAATCAATACCCCCTTCTTCATTTTGGCGAACGATTTGGCGTTGATCATCCCGCGCGTCTCCGGCGTGAGATTCGTATGCAGCGAAATGTAATCGCTCGCTGCATAGATCTCATCGAGCGATACCGCGCGTTTCACACGATGCTCCCGGGCAAATTTGTCGTCCCAATAAATGTCGTAGCCGATCGGATTCATGCCGAAGGCGCGGGCCCGGATGGCTACTTCCTTGCCGATTCGGCCCAAGCCGACAATGCCGATGGTTTTTTCCAGCAATTCGTGGCCGGTCTTGCGTTTCCAACCACCGGCGCGCGTCGACTCCGCATGGAACAGGAAATTCTTTTCCAGTGCCAGCAGCAGCAGGAAGGTATGTTCGGCGACCGTGGTGTGGTTGACGCCAGGCGTGAATAGAAGCGGTATCCCGAATTCCGTGCAGGACTTTACGTCCACTTTGTCCACGCCAATGCCGTATTTGCTCAATACCTTCAGCTTCGGACGCGCTTTTTCCAATACCTTGCGCGTGATCGCATCATCACCGCAAATATAGCCGTCCACGTCTCCGACGAGCTTGAGCGTGTCGCCTTCGGTAAGCGGACCCCGGGCGCGGACGATTTCCCAGCCGGTTTTTGAAAGCAATTCGTGGTGTTCCCCCGGCGTATCCTGAAAAGAAGTAGTCGTCAGCAAAATTTTCATGAACCGGAAGTCTAGAAAACCACGCCGTCAGGGTCAAAAAAATTAACCCCGAACAAATGTTCAGGGTTTGCCAATCGAATTGAAAAAATTGCACTTCAGAAACCGTTGGGAAATAAGCCCCGCAAATTTGACGCCCATTTTGGCGCCTGCCATGGAACATCTCCGCAGCCACCCTTGAAAAGCCCCGGCGCCGCGGACCACCAAAAATGCCAGCCAGGCTGGAAAGATCGTTTCTTACAATTCCTTAACCCGCGCCCAAATCCGAATACGCCATGGCGTTCAACTGCTCCTGGGCATGTTTGGACAGGCCCGTGAAGAGCATGGAAACACGATAGCCCGTATGTTTGCTCCCAGCGCAGGAAACCACAACCCCTGCGCAATGCAGCTTGCCTCCATCACCCGGCGATTGCAGAGCCACAGTCATTTCCGACCATTCCTTGAAGGGCGTCGGACTGCGAAATTCAATGCCGTTCTTGTGAATGGCTACCGTATCCGCGGAAAGCTCCAAACTGGTCTGCCGCGCTTTAAAAGTAACCTGATCGTCTATTGAACCAATGCTTCCGATTTTTCTCGCGCTCATGTGTCGTAACTTAACACGTTTTACAAAATCGTCAAATTCTCCACAGTCGCTTTTACCATTCAATCACCGCTGCTCCCCAAGTGAGGCCGGCCCCAAAAACTATCAGTAAAACCAAATCGCCCCGCGTTACCCTTCCCGATGCCACTGCTTCATCCAGGGCAATGGCTACCGATGCGGCGGACGTATTGCCGTACTTCTCCAAGTTCACAAATAATTGCTCCGGCTTCGCCCCAAGCCGCTCGCCAACCGCGTCAATAATCCGCCGGTTGGCCTGATGCGGAATCACGCATTTGATCCTCGAAATGTCAATTTCGCACCGGCGCAGCACCTCCGTCGCCGCCGATTTCATCGCTTGGATCGCGTTCTTGAACGTTTCTTTCCCTTCCATTCGCAAATAATGCATCCGGGCATTAACCGTGCTCTTGCTCGCCGGGCACCGGCTCCCCCCCGCCGGCATGAAAAGCAAATCCCCTTTCTCGCCGTCCGCGCCCATCACCGCTGTCAACAGACCGTGCGACCTCTCCCGGTTCTGCAAAATCACCGCGCCCGCGCCGTCGCCAAATAGCACGCACGTGTTGCGGTCCGTCCAATCCGTAATCGCCGACAACTTTTCCGCCCCCACCACCAGCACCGTATCATAGGTCCGCGACATGATGAATTGTTGGCCGATTTCCAATCCATAAATGAAACCCGAGCAAGCCGCTTCCAAATCAAATGCCGCCGCCCCAGTGGCCCCGATTTTATGTTGAAGCAAACACGCCGTCGCGGGAAACGGCATGTCTGGCGTGATCGTGGCAACAACAATCAAATCAATTTGGCCCGCGGTCACCCCGGCCATTTTCATTGCCCGTTGCGCCGCTTTGGCCGCCATGTCCGACGTGAATTCGTCCTTGGCCGCTATCCGCCTCTGTCGGATGCCCGTCCGGGTCACAATCCACTCATCCGAGGTCTCCACCATCTTTTCCAGATCATGGTTGGTCAGGATCTTTTCCGGCACATACGAGCCAATCCCGGTAATCGAACAGGTGCGTCCGACAAAATTATGCCTCGCGCGCGGGTTTTTGAATTTGGGACTCATTTATCCTCTAATTTCTTGTTTGCCCTGGTGATTTCGTGCCCGATCACTTCGTTGACACGATGTTTTATCGCCCCCGCCGCCACCCGCATTGCCCCGGCAACCGCACGCTCGCGCGCCGCGCCGTGCGCCTTGAAGACCAATCCCTTGAATCCCAACAACGGCGCGCCGCCATAAACTTCGGAATCCATCCGCCGCCGTATCGTCTGGAAGGCCCCTTTGGCCAGAAACGCCCCAATCTGGCGGTGCGCCGAATGCATCAATTCCCGCTTTAACATCGAAAACATCGCCACCGCCAGACTTTCCGAAGTCTTCAAAACTATGTTGCCCACAAAACCATCGCACACCACCACATCGACGTGGTCCCTGAACAAATCGTGCCCCTCGACATTCCCGATGAAATTCACATCCAACTTCTTGCAAAGCTTGAACGCTTCCAACGTTAGCTCATTTCCTTTGGAATCCTCGGCGCCGATGCTTAAGATGCCCACGCGTGGATTTCTCCGGCCCAGCACTTCGCGCGAATAGACCGCGCCCATCACCGAAAATTGGGCAAGATGATATGGCTTGCATTCGATGTTCGCCCCGGCGTCCAGCAAGACGAATTCATTGCCCTGCCGCGGAATCACCGTGGCAATGCAGCCGCGCTCAACTCCATCTATCCGGCCCACTTTGAACGTCGCCGCGGCGAATATCCCGCCCGTGTTCCCCAGAGATACCAGCGCGTCGGCCTTGCCTTCGGCAATCAACTCCGAGGCCCGGGCAATCGAAGAATCTTTCTTGCGCCGCAGGGCCGTTGCGGGCTTGTCCTCCATTTCCACCACTTCGCTGGCGTGAATCACCCGGACGCGATGGTCCCGAAATCCACCCGGGGGAAGCGCGGCATGAATTGCCGCCTGGTCACCAACCAGGTAAAGAGCCGAGATGTCCTTATGGGCCTCCAGGGCGAGCTTGGCGCCCGCTATTACCACCCCGCAACCGTGGTCTCCACCCATGACATCCACTGCAATTCGCATGGCAGGTCTTGAGTCTCGATGGTTCGGTACGGAGTCAAGGTTCACCTGAAATCGAAACCCAAATGATTGATTTCAAGCGCCGGCGGTAACGCTGATGACCTGCCGCCCTTTGTAAAATCCACAGGACGGGCAGACCCGATGCGGCACGTAGGGCGCATCGCATTGTGGACATTTGCTCAATTGCGGCAATTTCAGCACGCTGTTGTACGCGCGGCGCATTCGCTGCCGGCTCGTTGACGGTTTACGCTTAGGAACGCCCATAATTCAGATTATAATTTCAACTTGTTCAATTCAGCCCACGCCGATTTGTTTTCTTCCCGGTTCTTTTGGCTGATCTTTTTTAAACCCCCGCAATCCGGCTTGCACAACGGATGCTGCGGAAATTCAAGCAGAATATCTTCCCGCACGAAGGGAGTCAAGTCCACGCAATCGTTATCCACAGCCACCTTTCCCTCCCCTTCCAGCGGCAAATGCAGCGTCCAATGCTCCAGTACCAGCTCCTTTTGAAACGATTTCAGGCAGCGAACGCATTGGCATTCCAGCGATATCTGCAATCTGCCCTGCGCCAATATTGCGTGATAAATCTTTTCCACCCGCATATCATAATGCAACGGCCTTTCCGCCCGGATCATTTCATCATCCAAATTCAAGTCCAATTCCTCAACCGGCAATTCACCCTGCAAACGAATTTCATGCGGTTCCAAATGACGAAGATTCACGGATAGCATAATCTTTTGAGTATAAATCCGCCCTCGCGTTCAATTTCGCGACCGCGGCTTCAAATGGCGCGGCTTAATGCCGCCTGAATTTTTGCTTCAGCGACGCCTCCACGTGCGGCGGCACGAAAGGGCTTACGTCGCCGCCCAACCGCGCGATTTCCTTGATAATCCGCGAGCTTATGAACGTGTAAGTGTCCTTCGGCATCATGAAGATCGTTTCGATCTTCTCGTTCAAATTACGGTTCATCAACGCCAGTTGAAATTCAAATTCAAAATCAGATACCGCCCGGAGTCCGCGGACAATCGCCTGCGCTTTTTGCCCCGCCGCGTATTCCACAAGCAGGCCGGAAAAAATCTCCACGTTAACGTTCCTTAAATGCGCGATGGCGGGCTTCATCAGCGCCAGTCGTTCGTTCAGCGAAAACAATGGATTCTTGCCTTCGTTTTCCGCAACGGCAACCACCACCCGGTCGAATAATTTCGCGGCACGTTGGAGAACGTCCAAATGGCCGTTGGTCAACGGATCAAAACTGCCCGGATAAATCGCCGTTCTCATTGCTGGCATTTTGAATTTTTCGCCTCGATTGGCCAGTAAAAAAGGACCCTGTTCTTTCTCGGCTTGGCTGCTCTCCGGGAAACTTCATTCGCCATGCCGTTGGATGTTCCCCGTCAACGAGGCCCCTTCCGATGATCTTGTGGAAGAAAAAAGCTCCTCGTCAAAGGGCGAGGCGCTCGGTGGCCGCCATGCCACCTCGTAAATATTCACCTTGGCACTAAAGCCTTTGACCTTTTCCGGCGGCAATGCAATGCAGAGCGCCGCCAATCCGGCATCATCTCGCAGCAGGTGCTGGTAGGTCGCCTCGCTGATGATGATCCGTGCCCGGCCCGAAACAGCTTCCAGCCGGCTGGCGAGATTCACCTCGCGGCCAAACGCCGTGTAATTCAGGCCGTGCTCGTCGGACCCCATTAATCCCACCGTCGCCGGCCCCGTATTGATCCCGCTCCCAAGCATGAGAATCGGCAATTTCATTCTCGGACGCCCCCCGCCCATCTCCTTTTCCAGTTCCCGCTTCTGATTCTCTTCAACCCGCCGCAAATTGATTTCATAAATGGCGCGTTGCGCCCCAATCGCCGCCCGGACGCAGGCCACCGCATGCTTTTCATTCGGCGTCGGCGCGCCCCAAAATGCCATTACGCAATCGCCGATAAATTTGTCCAGAATGCCATTGTGCCGCTTGATCACGTTGGCTATCGCCCCAAGATAAAGATTCACCGTGTTCAGCGTTTCACGCGCCTCTTCGTTGATCGTGGCTTCGGCTTCGGCCCCGGAGAGATTATTCTCGTGGATGTACTCCAGGACCCTGGCCTGACTTTGGTCCGTAAATTCAGTAAAGCCCCGAACATCGGCAAAATAAACCGTGATTTCGCGACGGCCGCCTCCAAACGAAAGCTTTTCCATCGAGAGCAATTCGTTGACGACTTCGGGGGCCAGCATCTTTGAAAAAACCGACTTCACCCGCCGTTTTTCACCCTCTTCAAATAAGACTCGGTACGCCACCAGCACAATGTGTTCCGCAAAAATAGCCCCCATGATGGGAAACACCATTGGCAGCCAAAGTCCGTATTGAATGAAGGCAAAAAACGCCACGCCGGAATAAACCGCCGCCAGCGTGCAACTGCCTCCCAGCGCCGAAAATGCCCGCAATCGCAGCGTCAGAAAAACCGTAAGAACTCCCAGGAAAATCGTGATTCCGAGCCCCGCCGGCAACGGCGCGGGGCGAATATATTGGTCCGTTATCACCGAATTGGCGATGTTCCAATACCTGCTGACCAGAAATGTCTCTCGCGAAAGCGGCGTCGCCCCGCGGTCGCTCAAGTCATTTCCCTGGGCAATCGAGCCAACGGTGACCAGCTTGCCGCGGAATTCATCCTTCAAACCGTTCGTCTCGCCGCTCAAGCGCCGGAAATTTTGCCCAAGCAGATTCTCAATCGGCGCTTGCAGCAGCCGCGGGTCGTTCAACTCCAGCCGCCAGTCAATGTATATGTAACCGTCACGGTCAACTGGCAGCATCCGCTCGATCCCATTTTCACCCCGCAAAATAATCCGGCCTCGCGGCAAGTCAATTTCGGCATTCGACAGGTCCAGCTTCAATTCCTGCGCGGCCAGCACAATCCCCATTTGCCAGACCCGCTCGTCGGTGAATGCTTCGGCCTTCGGCGCCATCCCCGGCGGAAGGTTTGTCCCGATAAAATCCGCCAACTCGAATTCATTTTGGGCGTCCACCGGAACGCTGATAACGTTCGTTGTCCCAATTTGTCGCAAAATAATCTTGCCCGGCTCAATCTTTGCATCGTCCAGGTCCAGGCCCAATTCATCGGCCGCTTTCATGAAATAGGGATGCCAACGGCGATAGTCCTGAAAGACCTTGACCCGCCGCAAAACGCCGTCCGCATCCCTGTCGCTCGTGATGTCCCCCACCGCCAGGGCGTTGGTCGCAAACAGGGCGGGCAATGGCGCGTCCCCAGTGTCGCCGAGAATCACATTCCCAGCGAGCCGCAGTCCACGCGCAAAAAATTCGTCGCTCGTGATGAAACCTCCGTCGGCCATCTGGACCAGCATCTGTTGATCGGGCCGCAAATTGCTGAAAAGCACGTCGAAGGCGACGGCCTTTGCGCCTTGCTCGCGCAACTCATCCACCAGACGCCCATAAACTTCCCGCGGCCAATAAAGGCCAAAATGAAAACCCACACTGCCATTTTCAACGGCCTTGATGCTGGATTCCTGGATGGAAACAAACGCGAGATTGGTGGCCGCAGGCGCCGGAAAATGATGCGCAGCCCGCATGCGCAAATCGTATGTCATCCACTCAAGTCGCTCGAAGAATTCCTCCCGGGCCATTTGTAACCCACAGACGAAGACAAGAACGCCGGCGGCCAATATGACCGGCGCGCGTTTGAATGGCGTGGACTTCACCCCTTGGGATTAAACAAAAAGCCAGAGCAACTCAAGGCTGCTCTGGCCGGAGGTTAATTTAATCAAGACTTCAGAAGTGTCCAATCGTCGGCGAAACGTAAACAATCGTCTCATCTTCCGCAAATCTTATGAACCCGTAATCAAGCGTGGTGATATCAACGGCCTGGGATTCCGCCTGGGCCAATTGCTGCTGCGTTAATTGGGTAACCCCACCGGTCTGGGGGTTAAAACTTTCACCCGGTCCCAGAACCGTTGTGGTCACCGGCCCCTGCCCGTTCGAATACGACACCACCATTGAGCCGGCTATGTCCGTGATGGTCCCATTGGCGCTTATCGCAAATGTCGTGCCTCGCACACCGGCTATGCCGTTGGGAATCTTGATCAAATACTGCGACGTCGCCGAAAGCTTCTTCACCGTCCCGAAAATCGTTCCTTGCCGCAAATCTAGTTCCGTGTCGCTCACCGCGTCCACGCCCGTATCCCCAATCGTCAACTTGTCAATCGCCAACACCGTGCTGGTGTCAATGTGAATCACATTCTGTTCCGCCGCGGACTTAAACCCGGCTAAACCAGTCACCGGACTGTCCGGCCCGGGGGCAACCACGCTCGGATTTTGAACCGCATGCACCAGAACCTTCCGCCCAAGCACCAAGTCAACTGTCCCATTGCCCGCCGTTTGAATGATATCGCCGGCGCTCAACGTCATCCCCACAACGAGCGCTTGCCATGTCCTGGTGTTATCAGCAGAATACCGCGCTTCACCGCTCAAACGAACAACCGTCGCATAACCGGGTCTGGATTGGGCAAAAGTGTTCGCGCTGAAGGAAAAAACAAGGGCACATATGGCCGCTAGATAAAAATATCGGGCTGATTTCATATTGGTTTTCGAGTTTTTTAACTATCTGTTCCGATTATAAGGAGGAAATGGTAAATGTCAACAGGTAATTTTGCCAAATATCACTTCGCCGTTCGAGCGTCCTTTCCCCCTTTTGCCTCCGAATTTTCGATGATTTTCATGTATTTGTCCGGATTCTTGAGAAATTGCCCCTTGCACATCGGACAGCAGAACTTGATCTCTTGGTTGATGCCTTTGGCCTTGTCCTCGTAAATAAACCTCACCGGCGGTCCCATGCTTCCAAGTTTATCGCCGGAAACAACGCAATAATCCAACGGATATGGCGTCGGTCCGGTGGCAACCCCGGAATTCGTGTTGCCGGCGCCGCAATTTGGCCCTGCCGCGAAAAAAACCGCGGCAAAAACAATTCCTGCTACTAGATACTTCATCAAATCTAGGGTAAATCCGTCGCCCCCATCAGGAAACGGTCGCATTCCCGCGCCGCGCCGCGCCCTTCGTTGAACGCCCACACCACCAGACTCTGCCCGCGTCGGCAATCCCCGCACGCAAAAATCTTCGAGTGGTTCGTCGCGTATTTCTCAAAGTCCGCCCTCGCGTTGCTCCTGGCATCTCGCTCCACCCCCAACGCCTCCAACAACGCCTCCTCCGGCCCCAAAAAACCCATCGCAAGCAATACGAGTTGCGCCGGTAAGACCCTCTCCGTGCCGGGAACCGATTTGGAGATGTACTGGCCCTTCTCGTTCCGCTCCCATCGCACTTCCACCGTGTGGACCGCCTTGACGCGACCGTGGTTGTCCGGCTCAAATTTTGTCGCTGTCGTCAGGTAAATTCGCGGATCCGCCCCGAATTTTGCGGCTGCTTCCTCCTGGCCGTAATCCAGCTTGTAAACCTTCGGCCACTCGGGCCATGGATTGTCCGCCGCTCGTTCCACCGGCGGCTTGGGCAGTATTTCCACTTGCACGAGTGATTGGCAGCCGTGCCGCATCGAAGTCGCCACGCAATCCGTCCCCGTGTCGCCCCC
>JASHVW010000336.1 GCA_030044395.1 Verrucomicrobiia bacterium | reverse complement strand
TTCGGGCAAGACGACGACGCTGGCTTCGATGCTGAACATAATCAATGAAGAGCGGGAGGAAGCACATATCATCACGATTGAAGACCCGATAGAATATTATCACAGACACAAGAAGGCGCTGGTAACGCAACGTGAGATCGGGGTGGATGTGCCGAATTTTGCGGAAGGGCTGCGACGCGCGCTGCGCCAGGACCCGGACATAATCCTCGTGGGTGAAATGCGCGACCTTGAGACGATTGAGGCGGCGATAACGGCCGCAGAAACGGGGCACCTGGTATTTGGAACGCTGCACACGACCGGGGCGGCGAAGACGATTGACCGTATCACGAACGCCTTTCCCACGAACCAGCAGGAAATGGTGCGCATCCAACTTTCAACCGTGATGCAGGCGGTGATCTCGCAATTGCTGATTCCGCGGGTTGACAAGCCGGGTCGGGTGGCAGTTTTTGAAATCATGGTCAACACGCCGTCCATCGCGGCGCTGATTCGCGACAATAAGACCTTTCGTATTCAATCGGACATCCAGACAGGGGCGAAATTCGGAATGGTGACACTGGATTCATTTTTAATTGACAAATATCTGCAAGGCATGATTGCCCGGGAAGAGGTGGTAACGAAGGCGCAGGACCCGACCACCATCCTGGCCAAACTGCAAGAGATTGAATTGGCGCAAGGCCAGAACCGGCCCAAAGCCACATGATGAATTAACATGGCTGAAGAAATCTCAAATCCATTGCTCTCGCTCATTCATGACCAGGGACTTATTGACGATTTGCAATACGAGGAAGTGGTAGCCGAGTGCAAGCGGAGCAACACCCCGGTGTCTCAACTCTTGCAGGATTTCGGCCTCATGAAGCTCGATGACATCCTGCACGTCATCGCCACAAACATTGGCGCGGATGTCGTGTCGCTGAAGGACCGGGACATTCCGCCGGAAATTCTACAAACGGTGCCGGCGAAGGTCGCGCAAATGTATCATTGTCTGCCGGTGGCCGTGAACAACGGCACAGTACAGATTGCGCTGGCCGATCCATTGGACCCGGCGAAGCCCGACGAAATCCATTTCGCAATCAAGCGCGACGTGCAAATTGTGGTGGCCGACCCGATGGAAATAGAGCGGGCGATTGACCGGCTTTATGGACAGGACGACAGTGTTGGCAGTTTTTCGGACATCCTCAAGGAGATTGACGCGAACAAGAACATCGCCCGCGAAGCGGCGGAAGCCGACGTAGATGCCAAGGCGGCGGAAGCGCTTGCCAATGAAGCGCCAATCGTGAAGTTTGTGAGCCTGGTGTTGCAGCAGGCCATTCAGGACCGGGCGAGTGACATTCATTTTGAGCCATTTGAGACGGAATTTCGCATTCGTTACCGGGTGGACGGCGCGCTTTATGAAATGGCGCCACCGCCGAAACATCTCGCTCTGCCGGTGATATCGCGCTTGAAGGTCATGGCCAATCTGAACATATCCGAGCGGCGTCTGCCGCAAGACGGGCGCATCAATTTGAACGTCGCCAACCGCCAGGTGGACTTGCGTATGTCCACCCTGCCGACGCAATTTGGCGAATCGGTCGTGCTCCGTGTTTTGGACCGTTCGGCAGTCAACCTGGAACTGGAGTCACTTGGCTTTCCCAAATACATTTACGAGTATGTGACTGAGGTCATTCAGCGGCCAAACGGGATTTTTGTGGTGACGGGCCCCACGGGCTGCGGCAAAACCACGACGTTGTATTCGGCGCTGCGGCGGGTTAACGCCATTGATTCCAAGTTGCTCACGGCGGAGGACCCCGTGGAATATGACATTGAAGGGATCATGCAGGTGGCGATCAACGAGGCCGTCGGAATGACGTTTGGAAAGGCGTTGCGTTCATTTTTGCGCCAGGACCCTGACATTATCATGGTGGGGGAAATGCGCGATTTGGAGACTGCGCAGATTTCGATTCAGGCGTCGCTGACGGGGCACCTCGTGTTAAGCACGCTGCACACGAACGACGCGGCCGGGGCGGTAACGCGCCTCGTGGACATGGGAGTGGAGCCGTTTTTGATTTCGTCCACGTTGATGGCCGTGCTGGCTCAACGCCTGGTGCGAACCATTTGCAAGAACTGCCGCACGCCGTTCGAGCCGACCGAGGCCCAATTGGAACTGCTGAATCTCTCGCCGCACGATTTGGGCGACAAGGTGTTTCACTATGGCCGCGGCTGCTCGACTTGCAACGACACCGGGTACAAGGGACGGAAGGGAATTTTTGAGTTGCTGACGATTAGCGACGCCCTTCGCGCGCTGATCAACGAGCGCGCGCCCACCG
Source organism: Verrucomicrobiia bacterium (assembly GCA_030044395.1). Classification (GTDB taxonomy): domain Bacteria; phylum Verrucomicrobiota; class Verrucomicrobiia; order Limisphaerales; family UBA11358; genus UBA11358. Next base: position 13,673 of record JASHVW010000336.1, on the reverse strand, counting down.
TCGTGCTTCGGCAAAAAGCGGTTGAGCTGGGTATGGTGTGCTTGCGCGATGACGGTTTGCGTAGTATTTTCGAGGGTGACACAACCATTGAAGAAGTCGTAAAATACACATAAAATTTCGAAGTTATGCCTAAGTTTGAATACGTCGCCCTGGACGCCCGCGGCAAAGAAACCAAGGGGAGCATCGAAGTATCCACCCAGAACGAAGCCATCGGGCGCGTCAAGGAGATGGGATTGTTCCCGACGAAGATCATTGAAGCCGAGAAGGGCCAGGACAAAACGGCGAAAAAAGGGAAAGCCAAGAGCGCCGCAAAGCCCGGGAAAAAGGGCGGGGCGATGAACATTGAAATCAAGATCCCGGGGCTGGGTGGAAAGGTAAAGCCGAAGGTCTTGACAACGTTCACGCGGCAATTGGCCACGCTGGTGGACGCTGGCCTGCCGCTCCTTCGCGGTTTGCGTGTACTCGAAAAGCAGGAGCGGAATGTGACGCTCAAGCGGATTCTCGGCGAATTGGCTCTGGCGATCGAAGGCGGAAGCACGTTCTCAGAGGCGCTCGCACAGCATCCCAAGGTCTTTAGCCGGCTGTTTGTAAACATGGTGAAAGCCGGCGAACTGGGCGGCGTGCTCGAAGTGGTATTGAAGCGGTTGGCTGAATTCTCCGAGAAGGCGCAAAAGATCAAAGGCAAGGTCAAATCCGCGTTGTTTTATCCCGTGGCGGTGATGATCGTCGCCATCGGCATCTTGGTGCTATTGTTGACGTTTGTCGTGCCGCGCTTCAGGGACGTCTTTAACGGCATGGGTTTTGCCCTGCCGGGATTTACTCTTTTTGTCCTCGCCGTCAGCGACGCGGTGCGGCACCACATTTTGCAGGTGCTGGGCGGGCTTGCGGTTTTTGTCGTGATTTTCATGCTGCTCACCAGAAAGACGAAATCCGGCCGTTACGTTTGGGACAAGGTCAAGCTAAAGATGCCGCCCACGGGCCAGGTGGTCACCAAGGTTTCGATTTCGCGTTTCACCCGCACGCTCGGCACTCTCGTCAGCAGCGGTGTTCCCATTCTGCAGGCGCTGACCATTGTCAAGGAAACCGCCGGCAACGTCATCATCAGCAGCGCCATCTCCAAGGTCCATGAAAGTGTCAAGGAAGGGGAAACGATTACCGCGCCGCTGGAAAGCTCCGGGGTATTTCCGCCGATGGTGGTCAGCATGGTGGACGTGGGCGAACAAACCGGCGCCCTGCCCGAAATGTTGTTGAAGATCGCCGACAATTATGACGAGGAAGTGGACAACGCGGTCGCGGCGATGACATCGCTCCTTGAACCGATTATGATCGTATTCCTCGCCATAATCGTTGGCAGCATCGTCATTGCCATGTTCCTGCCCTTGATCCGGATGATTGAAAACATGAGCGGCGGCGGCGATAGCGGCGGCGGCGATTAATTCTAACGATTCTAGTTGCCAATCGGCGGAGAATATGCGAATGTCGGGATGTCTGTGAGGCTACACGCTCCAATCATGGTAAATCTTCAGGTGAATACGTTCACATTCAGTGATGATTTGAAACCCGGCGGTCGGGAACAGTTTGGCAAGCCAGCCGAGGACAACATCGCATGAATAATAAATTGTTTGTAGGAAACCTTTCCTTCAACACGACAGAAAACGACCTGCAGGACGCCTTCGCGGCGCACGGCACGGTCACCGAGACGAACCTGATGATGGATCGCGCGACCAACCGGCCCCGGGGCTTTGGTTTCGTGACCATGAGCACCCCTGAAGAAGCTCAGAAGGCCATTGAAGCCATGAACGGCAAGGAATTGGATGGACGGGCCCTCACCGTGAATATCGCCCGCCCGCGCGAGGAGCGCACCGGCGGCGGCGGACGCGGCGGATATGGCGGCGGACGCCGTGAATCCCGCGGCGGCGGTCGTGACCGCTATTGATTGAGCTTTCCGGCGGAGCGTCCCTTGGCGCTCCGCCCTTTTATTCCCTCGAGATACACGGATTCCCCGCGATGTAAAATCGCAGGTGGCGTCTGGCCCAGTGTTTTGCATAGTCCACGCCAATCCGGGGGCGTTTGACCATCTTAAATGCCTCGGTTTTCGTCCCGGCTGCCACGAAAAAATCGGCGCTCAATAAATCGTGGCCGTTCAAGCGGCGGTCAATCTTCATGGCCCGGCAGAGCAATCCTGGCCCGCATGAGCGGTCGCTGATATTTTTCACCGGTTCGAGCGCGCGCAGCAGAACGGCCGCGGCACGGCCCTTACTTTCGGTCACCACGTTCATACAAAAATACATGCCGTAAATGAAATAGACGTAGGCATGACCCGGCGGACCGAACATGACGCGGTTGCGTTCGGTCATTCCCCGCGCCGAATGTGCCGCCAAATCGTGCGGTCCCAGATACGCTTCGGTTTCGACAATCCTCCCCACGCGTTCCACGCCGTCTGAAATGTGGATCAGGAACTTCCCAAGAAGTTCCTTCGCCACGACGATGGTGTCGCGGTCATAAAATGAGCGCGGCAATTTCTGCATTGGCGAAACGATAGCGAAACGGGCGGACTTTGCAAATTGCAGGCGGGTTTTTCCAGTTGATTGCAAATAACGCTCTCCCGTGAGTCCTGCCGCAAGGGAAAATTTTGGCATTTGACAAGCTAATTAAGAACCATGAAAAGAATTATTGTCAGGGTCCCCTTTGCCGTGCTGGCGGCGATGGTTTTATTGGCGCAATCGGGTAATGCCGCTGGAGCCGGCGGTGGCGGAGCAAGTGGCGGTGCGGCTGTTCCAGCAACCGGAGGAGCGAACCCGCGAACGATGCCAGCGCAGCCCAATCCCAACTTCCCAAATCAACCGAACTTGGTTCCGCCCAACCGGCCCAACCCGATTCCACCCAACCAACCGAATCCGAATTATCCGAATCAGCCGGGAAGGGGAACCAATTCAACAATTGCTCCGCCGTGATTTTTGGGGTGCCAGGGGAGTAAAAGCTTCCAACGTTATTCCAATGCCTCTCGAACAGCCGCGAGCAACTCCTCGGGTTCAAATGGCTTGGGTAAAACACTGTGAGCGCCGATCTGTTTTGCCATTTTCCGGCAAAGGCTGCCCAACGACAGGCTCATTTTGGTGGTGGCGATGAATCGGGTCGGGTCGTGATGGCGGCGCAATTCCATGATTGTCTTAAAAGCGTCCGTACCATCCATGTCGAGTTCGATAATGACAAGATCAAAGGGATCCAGACGATGCAACGACATCGCAGCGGTTTCGTCTTTGGCGTGGCTGACAGCATAGCCTTCGCCGGACAGCATCAAGCCCATCATGGTTCGAAGTTGAATGTCCTCGTCCATCATGAGTATCCGGGGCGGAGAAAAGAAATAAAGATTGGACATGGATTTGGCTATCGGAAGTCAGCATCGGAAGATGGAGAACCGTCCTTGTTGCGCATTTCCCGCTCCAGAATCACGCGAAGGCCGAGGATGTTTTCCTTGGCCAGCAATCCCACAGCGCCAGCATCATGGGACATTTGTGGAAAATGCGGCTGGTGATCGGCAGTAACAATCAACACTCGCGCGATTGGATGTTCCAGAAGCAACGCCTTGGTGGAATCAAACCCGTTCAGCCCGGGCATATGTATGTCCATGGTGACCCAGTCGGGCTTGAAATCGTGCGCGAGCCGCACGGCTTCCTCGCCGGACACACATTCGCAAAAGGTGATCCCGGGCATGCAACCGAGGAATTTACGTATCATGCGCCGTGTGCTCGCGTGGTCGTCAACAATCATTAATTTCATGTTTTGAAAAATCATCCGTTAAATGTCGGTTGAATATGCGCGAAGACACGGTGGCGGGTAATTGTCGCCACCACGCAATTCCGACTAAGTGGACATCGCTATTTTCCTAGGTGGTTCCACCTAGAAAATTTTGCGGGGGGATCAAATGGCAGAGCGGTTTTCGAGGGCGAATCGCAGAAGATTGTGGCTGCCATGCAACCCGAGCTTGGCGGAAATGTTGGCGCGGTGCGCCTCGACCGTGCGCGGACTGATGAACAGCTTGGCGGCAATCTCGCGACTGGTCTTGTTCTCGGCAATAAGTTTGAGGATGCGACGCTCGGCTTTGGTCAGGTCATCAAGTCCGGGCTTTTGCGCGGCCAGCGCCTCGGCCCGGCTGCGACGGCGGACGAGATAACCGGAAATGGAGGAGCTCAAATAATGTTCGCCTTCCGCCACCGCGGCGATGGCCTTCACAATTTCCTCGACGGCGTTTTCTTTGAGCACAAAACCCTTGGCTCCAAAGTCGAGCGCCCGGTTGCACAACTCCTCCTCCTTGTGCATCGTCAATATAATGACCCGCGTCGCCGAATGTTGGAACTGAAGCTTCCGCGCGATTTCGAGACCGGTCAATCCGGGCAGCTTCACGTCCAGCACCGCTACGTCCGGCTTTTGTTCGCGGATCATCTGCAAGGCTGTCTCGCCGTCACCAGTCTCACCAACCAATTCAAAACGCGCATCACCGGTAATGACATGGCGCAATCCGCCGCGAAAAAGCGGATGGTCATCCACAATCAGAACCTTGGTGCGATGCGACATAATCAACACTTCCAAATGTCCGCGCCGCGCGGATCTTCCGCCACCGTTTTACTCCGGTCCGGCGGAAATGGGAATCGTTATTTCAAGGCGCGTTCCGTTGCCCGGCGACGAGTCCAGTTTCAAGCTGCCGCCCAGCATCCGTGTGCGGCCGGCAATGTTCTTTAATCCCGTGCCCTTGCCGCTGTTGCCGGTCTCGTCCGGCTTAAATCCGCAACCGTCATCTTCAATGGTCAGTTGCACTTCATGCACGTCACGATCGAGCGCGACGCGCGCGGTCCTGGCGCGGGAATATTTCAGGATGTTGTTCACGCCTTCCTGGACGATGCGGTAAAGGTGCAACGCCGCGTCGCGCGAAAAGGCGTCATCCACCGGGTCAAATTTTTTCTTGAATGCGATGCGGCTGGCTTCGTTGGAGCTTTCAACCAACGCCTCAAGCGCGCGGGTCAGACCCAGATGGTCCAGTTGATAAGGATGCAGATCACGCGAAATCTGGCGGACCTCGGCAATGGCCTGCGATGACATGTCGCTGATGGCTGCGATCTCCTCACGGGCCTCAACGGCTAGAGTCTTCAATTGCAGTGCCAGTTGTGCGTGGTTCTTGATGATCGAGAGGCTCTGGCCGAGGCCGTCGTGGAGTTCACCGGCTATGCGCTTGCGCTCAGCCTCCTGCGAGGCGATGAGTTGGAGGGTGTATTCAAGACGCGCCTGTCGTTCGCGCGTAATGGCCTGTTCGCGCTCGGCCTCGGCGCGTTTCCGGTCGGTAATATCGTGTGAAACGCGGAGAACACACAGCCGCCCGCCCAACTCGATCAACTGGGCGCTGTGTAAAAGCGTCAGCGTCCTGCCATCGCGCGTGTGGACCTGGAGTTCAACGTCACGCAGACGGCCACAATCTTTTAATGTTTTGAGCATCGCCTCACGGACCGCGGCGTTCTCCAAAATGCCCAACTCGATGGGCGAATGGCCGACAACTTCCTCGCGCTTGAATCCGAATGTCTTTTCATGAGAGTCATTAACTTCCAGATAGCATCCGGTCGCGAAATCCGTGATGGACATGACGTCGGGGCTCGTTTGAAACGCCTTGGAAAACTTTTCGCCTGATTCGCGCAATGCCTGCTCTGCCTGTTTGCGGCTGGTGATGTCCCGTACCGCCGTAACCCGGACCCTCCGCGTCCCCCAGGGGATGGTTTTTGATTGGGCTTCGGCATCCAGAATCGTTCCATCTTTGCGCTGCAATCGGTGTTCAATCAGGTTCTCCTCGCCGGTGCGCATCCGTTGGGCGATTCGCTCCCGCCATTCCGGCGCAATCAATGTCAGGATTTCCCGCCCGATGAGTTCTTCACGCGCATACCCAAACAGCGCCGCAAATTGGTCGTTCACATCGAGTATCCGTCCTTGCTCGCTGACACAAACACCTTCGAAGGCCGCCTGGGTCAAATGACGGAACCGTTCCTCGCTCTCACGCAATCTGACCATGGCCTGATCGCGTTCGTTCAAGACCACCGCAGGAACCAGCGCCACCAGCGAGGCCATCGCCAGCATTAATTGGATGACGAAAACGTATTCGCCCGACGCCACCTGCGCCGGTGTCAAGCCGCAATGAAACTGGAGGGTGCAGAAAGCGAGGGACACGGAAAAGCACAGAGCGGCGGCGGAGGCTCCGCGCGGGCCGAACCGCAGCCCCGCCCACAAAAAAAGAAGCGCCGCCCAGGCCCGGTCTTGCGACATGACACCAGAATCCTTTGCCAGCAGATACCATTCGAAAATGGCCAGCGCGAAAAAAAGCAGGAGTGCCTCGCCCATCCGCGCGGGCGAAAATTGAATGCCGACGAGCTGGCCGGCCCTGGAAAACCATGTCAGGATGAAAGGCCCCAACAACAGCGTCGCCATCGCGCAACTGCCCCACCAGATTTCCCACGATTGCGTAAACGATTGGCTTGATTTGGAGTGGACCAACGTCCACGCGCCAATGGTGGCGCCAAACGCCGCGCTCAAAACCACCGTCAATCCCAAAAATCCGCTGAATTCGCGGAGTGTGGCCATGGCTGGCCGTTCTGCAACCCATCGGCGCATGAGCCATGCTCCCGTTAGTGCTTCAACCGTGTTTGCGCAATAAAAAAGAAAAATCACCTCCAATTTTGTGCCATGAGCAAGGTCATAGATGAGATTGGAAGGAAATGCCGCCAGCAGAAAGTACACCCAGTCCTCCGTCCGATTCAACAACAAGACGGCAACATATAAGCCGGCCGGCAACCAAAAGCTGCTTGATTTGTTGTTGGGAACGGACAAAAAGTAGCTGACCTCGGCGCAGGCGAGGTAGGCCAGGCCGAACAACAACACCTTCTGCCACAACGGATATGGAGCCCCAAATCTCTTGGAAGCGAATTGAGTCTCATCCTGCCGCGCCGGGTCGTGCTTTTCCAAGGCCATGCTGAGTTATCACATTTTAATGCCACTTATTTCCAATGTCAGCAAAACTTTTGAAACCCGGATCGAGCAGATGGAGTCGCGGCCACCAACCCGGCGCCTGCCTTTTCCTCCCTCGGGCGACAGGCCACAGACCACAATCCGTTCGGGGTCGAATTTGTCCTTGACATGCAGCGGTTTTCGATTAAGTTCGAGGTCAGAACAAAACCCAAGATGTGAGAATTGACACATTTTGCGCCGGCGCGAAGGTTTGATTCAAATAATTAAAAGACAAGCTCATGCGAAATAATTCAGGCATCAAGCTGAACACATATTCCCGCCATGCGTTCACGCTGATTGAATTGCTGGTTGTCATTGGCATCATTGCCATTCTGGCGGCAATGTTGTTGCCCGTGCTGGCGAAAGCCAAGGAAAAGGCCAGACGAACGCAGTGTATGAACAACCTGAGGCAAATCGGCGTGGCCGCCAATCTGTACGCAGTGGATAACCAGGACAAAGTCCCCCCCGGCAATGGAGCGGGTGGTGCGGTGGGCGGCACGCTTGGCGAGGGCTTTGTTCAAGATGCCTTTAATCTGGTCATTATGACCAATATGAATGGCTACTTGAGGATTACAACCAATGCCGCGCCCACGGTTTGGGCCTGTCCTGAACGCGCCGCGGGCCTTCCCTATACTGATGGCGGCGATAATCAGGTGGTTATTGGATATGCATATATGGGCGGAATGACAATCTGGGAAAATTTTTCACCCAATATATCCACGCCAAATAACCCCACGGCTTTCAGCCCGGTGAAGCTCTCGTCGGCAAAACCCGATTGGGTATTGGGCGCGGATAGCGTCCTTAAAATCGGCGGCAAATGGTCGGCGATAGTTGCCGTAAAGACCGCCTATCAAGCTGAATACGCGGATGTCCCGCCGCACGTGGCCCCCGGAGGTCGCGCCGCGGGAGCCAATGAGGTCTTTACCGATGGCTCGGCTGGATGGTATAACGCGTATAATGGCGGCCGCGGCAACATGTGGCGATTTAACACTTATGCCGGCGCGTTGGGACAAACGGACATCTATTGGTATCAGGATGCCAACGGTTTTTCTCAGACCGAATTGAATCTCCTGCCCAACTTGCAGTTGCAATGAAAGATGGGGCGGTTCTGCGCGGATTTTGATCGCCTGGCCATCTCTTGAAATGATGCCATCCGCAACGCTTCGCCAGAAACCAGCATGGACAAAACACCACTCACACATGAAACAATTTGCCTCCATCCTTTTGTTTGCCGTTGCCGTGGGATTTGCTGGAATGGCCGATTCGCCGCGCGAGCGCATTTCCATTGATGACAACTGGCGGTTCTCCAAAGGCGACCCGGCGAACTGTCCGGTGACTCTGCTTTACGATGTGCGCCCCAGGGCAATCCACAGATTTGGCGAAGCCGAAGGCGGCGGCAATGCGGTCTTGAATAACAGCACCAACTCGATGTCGAATGCGCCGACGGTGGTCTTGAAGCCATGGATTCTGCCAACCGGCAATGATTTCATCAACGACCCATCGCAGCGTTTTGCCCGGCCCCGGGGAAATCCGGGCGACGGTGTTGCTTACGTGCAGCCGGGATTTGATGACAGTTCCTGGCAACGGGTGAACCTGCCGCATGATTGGGCCATTGCCGGGCCGTTCACCCGTTCCGGCGGTGGCGGCATGGGACGGCTGCCGACGGCGGGCGTCGGGTGGTATCGAAAGGACTTGAGCATAACGACCGACGACGCTGGCAAATGCATTTTTCTCGATGTGGATGGGGCGATGTCCTACTCGACCGTGTGGTTGAACGGCCAATTGGTCGGTGGATGGCCCTATGGCTACGCGTCCTGGCGCGTGGATTTGACGCCGTATGTGAAACCCGGCGGTATAAACGAATTGGCGATCCGCCTGGACAATCCCCCCGATTCGTCGCGTTGGTATCCCGGGGCGGGAATTTATCGCAACGTCTGGCTGGTCAAAACCGGGCCGGTGCATGTGGGGCATTGGGGAACGCAACTGACGACGCCGGCGGTTTCGCACGAATCCGCCACGGTTGATTTGAAGGTGACGGTGGATAACGATTCCGGGCAAAGCGCAACCGTGAGCGTCGCAACGGGGATTTTTGCTCTGGACGCGAACGATAAAAAAATTGGTGCTGCCGTTGCAACGATCGCGCCCGTTAATTTGCAAATTCCCCCTGCCGGCAGCGCCGTGGCCGAAGGCAGCAGCACGATTGCCAATCCAAAACTTTGGGGGCCGCCGCCGACACAGCGACCGAATCGGTACGTGGCCGTAACGACGGTGATGGAAGACGGAAGGGCCGTGGACGATTACGAAACACCGTTTGGAATCCGCACGTTGAAATTTGATCCGAACGCGGGAGTATTTGTCAATGGCGAGCACGTCGAATTGAAAGGCGTTTGCGATCACCATGATCTCGGCGCATTGGGCGCGGCCTTCAACTTCCGGGCCGCTCAACGGCAGTTGCAACTGCTGCAGCAAATGGGCTGCAACGCCCTCCGCACCAGTCATAATCCACCCGCGCCCGAACTGTTGGAACTGGCGGATAAAATGGGTTTTCTGGTCATGGATGAATCGTTTGATGTCTGGGTGCGCCAGAAGACGCCTTACGATTTCCATCTGATTTTTCCCGACTGGCATGAGCAGGATTTGAGGGCGCAATTGCGGCGGGACCGAAACCACCCTTCGGTGATCATGTGGAGCATTGGCAACGAGGTGGGCGAGCAGTTCACCGGCTCGAATGGAATTCCGATCGCCCGCCAACTCTGTGACATTGTGCATGAAGAAGACCCAACCCGCCCGACGACCAGCGCGATGAATTGGTCGCGTCCGACCGATCCCCTCCCGGGCGTTTTGGATGTGATTGGATTGAATTATCAGGGGGCGGGAATTCGGGGCACCCCGGGAAAATATCCGGCGTTCCACAAGGAATTCCCGGATAAAATGCTCTTTGGCAGTGAGACCGCCTCCGCGTTAAGCAGCCGGGGTGTCTATACATTTCCGGTTACAAGTAACATTGACGCAGCCGCAACGTGGAACTCAGGAGAAGACCCGGTAAGACGCCAAGTTAGCGCCTATGAATTATATCGGGCGCCCTGGGGATCATCGCCGGACAAGGTGTTTGCCTCGCAGGAAAAGAACCCTTATGTGGCCGGCGAGTTTGTCTGGACGGGTTGGGATTATCTCGGTGAACCGACGCCGTTTGACACTTCTCGAAGTTCTTATTTTGGCATCATAGATCTCGCGGGGTTTCCAAAGGACCGCTTCTATCTCTATCAAGCGCACTGGCGGCCGGACTATCCGATGGCCCACATCCTGCCGCAATGGACCTGGCCGGAACGGGTGGGACAGGTCATGCCGGTTCACGTGTTTACTTCCGGCGATGAAGGTGAGTTGTTTCTAAACGGCAAATCATTGGGCATGAGAAAGAAAGGGCCTTACGAATACCGGCTGCGATGGGACGATGTCGTGTATGAACCGGGCATCCTGAAGGTGGTCACCTACAAAAATGGCAAGGTTTGGGCAACTGACGAAGTTAAAACTGCTGGAGAACCGGCGAGACTGAAGCTGGGACCGGATCGCCGGACAATTTCCGCGGACGGAAAGGATTTGTCCTTTGTGACGGTGACCGTGACGGACAAACATGGTGTCATGACGCCACGAGCGGACAATGATATTCATTTCGACATCCGGGGTCCCGGGGAGATCGTCGCGACGGACAATGGGGATCCCACGAGTTTCGTGCCATTTCCATCGCACGACCGAAAAGCCTTCAACGGACTTTGCCTGGTGATTGTTCGCGGCGAGGCCGGACAGCCTGGGAAAATCACGCTGACGGCGACGGCGGATGGGTTGAAAGCTGGAACGGCCACCATTAGAGCGTTTTAAAAAATTTAGCGTCGCAAAGCGACTCGGGAAATTAGCCCGGCACAGTGTGCCGGGTAAAACGGTCCAGGAATCCTGCGCGTTCTGCAGGGACGCTGGAAACCGCCCGCTTTTGCAGGTATTTCCGCCGTCCCTGCCGGGACGGATGCAAACTGTTTTGCCTCTCCAAACACTCCGTGTCCGGCTTGTTTCCAGAGTTGTTCCGCGACCCGCCTTCGCCTGGCTTCCTCCGTCGATCCGAGCTTCCGTCTTCGTTACACTTCAGTCTTCGTTGCACTACGACACGACATGACGACGCGACGAGATGGCGGACGGGACAGCGAGGCAGGCAGTTGAAATGCCTTTGGGATACTTTTACCCACTATAAACGTCGAAGAACCGCGCATGGAGGTAATATCAGAGTATTATACATGTGATAACTTTTCCGAGGATTGTCCATGAGATAACCCTTGAATCGGATTTTCCAATTCAATACGTTCTGGAAAAGGACCCCACCAATGAACAGAGCTTTGCTTAGACGTTCTGCCATTTCGATCCATGTGGCAGGCTGCGCTCCTTTAATTTCCGCATCCGGGCCCGCAGAAATGCCAGCCGACTCCTAAATTATGAAGAAACCATTTCTCGATAGCGGATTGCTTGAATGCCAGCCGCGCCGGAGTGGTTTTACGCTTATTGAGTTGCTGGTCGTTATCGCTATCATCGCGATATTGGCGGCGCTCCTGTTGCCTGTTTTAGGAAAGGCAAAAATCGCGGCGCAGTCACTTCAGTGCCGCAATAATCTCCGGCAATTGACAATTGCCTGGATTTCTTACTCGGGCGATTACAATGAAAAGCTTGTTCGAAATTGCGAGATCGGCCAGATCGCCATGAGCATGACCGAGGCGGATACTACGGCCCCGGGCGGTTTGATGATCAACGATGGCGGCTGGGTCCATGGCGTGATGGGAACCTTGGACGGGAATTTTGAAAGCGCTACCGATCCCCGTTTGGTGGAAGCCGGCGCGCTTTTTCCTTATGTGAAGAGTCTGGCGGTTTACAAGTGTCCGGCCGACACAAAGACGGCTGCTTCGGGGACAACAATCCTCCCCACCACGCGAAGCATGTCAATGAATTGCTGGTTGAATCCGTCTTCCGCGTGGGATACAACTTCGCAAGTTTACCTCAGACAATCCGACCTCCACGGCGATCCCGGACCAAGCGATTTGTGGGTTTTTCTTGATGAAAATCCAAACTCGATTAACGACGGATATTTTGTTTGCGGTCCCGAGTTCACCATTGCCTGGGAAGACGTACCAGCCAGCTACCATATGAACTGCGGTGGAATTTCTTTTGGGGACGGACACGCGGAGACTCACAAGTGGACTGACCCCGCGATATTGCAGAAGACCACAATGAGCCTGGTGGGTGTCGGATCGCAACAAGCTCCCACCTACGCCGACTTGCACTGGCTGGGAAACGCTTCCTCCCATTTGGTGAAATGAAACATTTTTGCCGCACGCTCTGAATCACCCATCGAACGCAACCATTAACTTCCAAACGCGGAGTGGCAAGCCAATTGATTTTACGATACCGCTGTAATCTTTTATCCTTCCTTTTCCTTCTAGCATGCAACAGATGAAAAACGCCATTTCCCTGGCTTTTGCAATCGCCGGAGTTTCCTGCCTGGCGAGCATTCCAACGTTCACCATTGACGCCAGTCATTCCGCCGGAAACGTCAGTCCGCTTCTCTACGGGCTGATGACTGAGGAGATCAATCATTCCTACGATGGCGGGCTTTACGCGGAACTGATTCAAAACCGCGCCTTCTTGGACAACTCCGATGAGCCGGTTCATTGGTCGGTCGTGAATGACGACAATTCCGCCGCGACAATGGCGCTCGATCCGACCAATTCCTTCAATGACCAGCTCACGATGAGCCTGCGGGTGGTGGTGACAAAAGCGGGCAAGGAGCATCCCGCTGGTGTGGCCAATAACGGCTATTGGGGCATTCCGGTGCAACCCAGGACCACTTACCGGGCCACGATTCTGGCCCGGGCGGATTCCAGTTTTTCCGCGCCGGTAACCGTGTCCATCGTCAGTGATGACGGGAGCAAGGTCTATGCGTCCAAAAAATTCTCCGGCCTCACGACCGGGTGGAAAAAATTTGAAGTCAGGCTTAAGACCGGCCGGGTGGCTCCGACGGCCAACGCACGTTTTGTCATCACGCTGGACCAACGTGGAACCATCTGGCTGGGAATGGTTTCGCTGTTTCCACCGACGTGGCACAACCAGCCGAATGGCTTTCGCAAAGACCTGATGCAAATGCTGGTGAACTTGAATCCCAAGTTCCTGCGTTTTCCCGGCGGCAATTATGTCGAAGGCAGCACGGTGGACACGCGATATGAATGGAAAAAGACAATTGGGCCGATTGAGCAGCGGCATGGGCATCCGAGTCCGTGGGGTTATCGCTCCACGGACGGGTTGGGGTTATTGGAATACCTGAAATGGTGCGAGGATATGAAGGCAGAGCCTGTGATGGCGGTTTATGCAGGTTATTCCCTCGATGGCAAACACATCAATCCCGGTCCCGATCTGGCGCCGTTTGTGCAAGACGCGCTTGACGAAATTGAATATGTCATCGGCGGCACGAGCACGACCTGGGGAGCGCAGCGCGCCAGGGATGGCCATCCGTCACCGTTCAATTTGCATTACGTGGAGATCGGGAACGAAGATTGGTTCGACAAATCCGGGAGTTACGACAAGCGGTTCGCGCAATTTTA
>JASHVW010000335.1 GCA_030044395.1 Verrucomicrobiia bacterium | reverse complement strand
TCTCAAGGGTGCCCTCGGCTCGACCGACAAGGTCATTGAGATTGTCGTTGAGACGGCGAAGGCGCCGGGGGCGATACGCGGAATTCGGAATACTGTTATCTTGGCACAGACTCTTGGAGCCATCGAGCCAACCCTCGTTGAAGGTTTTGCGCGATCACTGCCTGAAGCCATCGCATTAACGAAGGCGTATGAAGCACGGCCACCGGGAGTGTGGACGATTTTAAAGCAGTTCACCAACAAAGATTTCCGCCGTGGCCTGGTTCTGGTTAACTCATTGCTCGAAGCGTTCGGAAGGAACCTCCCGCCGGAAGAGCCCAAGGATAAAAATCCGAGGGCGAGTTCAGGTTGAGGTAGGGCGCGCGCTCGGCCTGCATCAGGGTGTAAACTTGCGCACGCGACTGGCCGAGGAGAGTCCTTGCGAAATGTTGTAGGGATGCATCCCTGCTCTTGAGGGCCTTTTGTGCAATGGGCGCTGCCTCCGCAGGGTAAACCGCGCACAATGGCTCAAAGTAATCATCATTCCGTGGAATAACCCCGCTGCCAGGACGCGCGAGCGCCCAAACCTTGCGTAAATGCTCCTTTGACACCCGCGGCAAGTCTATCGCCAGGACGAGCAGGTGCGAAGTTTGAAGCCGACTCAATCCCGCTGCCAATCCGCTCAAGGGGCCCCGCGAGGAAGGTTGGTCCATGACAACTTCGACTTCCGCCGGGCACCAGGAAAGACTGGTGCGCGCGGAAACCCAAAGAACGGCAGGCGAGAGATCGCGCAGCAGACGAAGCTGCCGTTGCCAAAGCGGTTCGCCATCAACCGTCATGGTCGCCTTATCCCTGCCCATGCGCCGCGAATGCCCGCCGGCGATAAGCATGGCGGTCAAAGTCATTCGCAACACTTCCGGAGAACGCCGTCGCTCAGAATCACGGCCCGCAAACCGCCGCGGCCTTTCAAAAAATCGAATGCGCCCGGCGCAAATGCCTGATCCATCCAATGACAAGGCCGGCATTCTTCGGTTCCGCGAAAGCGGACACCTTGAATCCGAAACTCCCGGCCGATGAGTTCATTCAAATCCACGCCTGCTGTAATGACGTTGCGCCGGAACACCGACAACTGCTTGTCCCGCACCTGCAACGCCTGGCAAATCGCATCGTAGGTTTCCAGCGCGAAGAACGTAATCTGACCTTTATAGTTCTCTTTGTATCCGGAAAAACGGTCCCCTCGCACCCCATGGCCGGCCACGCATTCGATCTCCGAAACCTCAATCGCCGGATTTTCACCGGGTGGTTTTCCGTGGCAGCCAAAGAAGTTGTGACCCCCGGAAACATAAAGTCGGACAACCTCCACGGTCCTTGTGGAGGGCTGGCTTCCATGCGTTAGCAAGTCATTGTTCAAGGCGTCAACCATGAGCGATTCCTTATTATATTATAATTGTCGGGACAATCTGCTTTGCCCAGTCTTTAGGGTCTGTGTTTGGTTCAATCCACGCAGGCGGGCGGCGCCCGTATAGACGTTCATCCTTTCGCCGCGCAAAAACCCGACCAGCGTCTGGCCACTCTCACGCGCGAACTCCACCGCCAGGCTACTTGGTGCCGAAATGGCGGCGATAATCGGGATGCCGGAGGCAAGCGCCTTTTGCATCATCTCAAAGGAAGCGCGTCCGCTGAGCAGCAGAATATGCCGGCGCAGCGGCAAACGGCCCCCTAGTAATGCCCATCCCACCACCTTATCGAGTGCGTTATGCCGCCCGACGTCCTCACGAAGCACCAGGAGACGCCCGGCGCCATCGAACAAGGCACAGGCGTGCAAACCTCCGGTCCGCCGGAACGTTTCTTGCGCTGAGGTCAGGGCAGTTGGCAGACGCAGCAGCACCTGTGGGTCAACCTCGAGTTCATCCTCGATGGGCGGGAATTGCTGCCGAACTGCTTCAATCGTCGCCTTGCTGCAAATCCCGCAACTGGACGAGCTGAAGACATGCCGGGTGAGTTTCTTTAGATCCAGGGATTCAGGCTTTCTCAGCCGCACGTTGATGAGATTCCCGTCCAAGCCGCTGATCGCCGGGCGAGTTTTGGAATCTCCGGCCTCACGCAAGACCCGGCGCCGCCGGCCTTTGTAAATCTCTTTAACTTCCGGCATCAGGCAATGCGCCTGGTGCCTGATCTCGATCACATCACGGGCTGAATGGACCAAACCCTCAGTCACAAGAAAGCCGACCGCCAATTCGCTGTCTTCGCCGGGCGTGCGCATGACAACAGCCACACTATGGCCTTCGACGTGGATTTCGAGCGGCTCCTCGGCAGCCAGATAATCGATCTCTCGGGAGCTGCCACGACCATTCAACCGGTGCATCGCAACCTCTCTAACCCGGCGGCTGGGTGAGGTTGAGTTTTTCATGCCACAACCATAACACAACAGGAAATTAAAATCACAGTTCCGATTTGTGGTCGAACGCGAATTTAAGCAGGCTGTGGCTGCCATGCAGGTTCAACTTGTTGCAAATATTGAGACGATGGTTCTCAACCGTTTTGAAGCTGATTTCAAGCAAATCGGCGATTTCCTTGCTGGTATGATCTTCCGCGATCATTTTGAGAATCCGACGCTCCGCCGGAGATAGCGTCTCAATTTGTGGTTTGCTTGACAGCAGCAGTTTGGCGCGATCTCCCCGTCTCCGGTTGATGTCAGACATCGAAGGGCTGATATAAGTCCCCCCATCGGCAACCATTTCCAGCGCGGAAACAATATCTTTCGCCGCGTTCTCCTTGAGAAGATAGGCTTTCACCCCCAGATCAACCGCAGCATTGTAGATTTCCTCCTCCTTGTGCATGGTAAGAAATACCACCGGTGTTGACTGATTATTCTTTGATAGCGCCCGCACCATCTTCAGGCCATCCAGTCTCGGCATGTCAATATCAACAATCGCGATATCGGGTTTCATTTCCGAAATTAAACGCAGCGCAACCTGGCCGTCCTCCGCTTCGGCTATGACCCGGAAGCCTGGATTTTGTTCGATAATTTCACGCAATCCATGCCGAAATATCGGGTGATCATCAACGATTAATAATTTCAGTTCTCGTTTCATCCGGGAGCCGGAATCGGTATCAGAACGGTTAAATTGGTGCCCTTGCCCGACTGGGAATCGACTGTCAGCCTTCCACCCAATATCCTGGTTCGTTCTGCGATGCCCCCCAAGCCGAAACCGGCATTATCCGAAGCGGCATGACCGGTGAGGTCTGTATCAAAACCGCGGCCATTGTCTCGGAAGGACATGGAAACAGCGGCTGCTTGCTTTTTGACGACTACCGTTGCCTCAACTGCTCCGGAATGTTTGATTATATTATTGAGGCTTTCTTGAGCAATGCGATAGATATGTATCTCGGATTCCTTGCTAAAGATTCCGTCTATGTCGTCAACGTGGGTCGCGAAAAGAATCGGACAGTTTTCCGCAACGCGCTTTATGATGGCACGAATGGCTTGAGCGAGACCCAGCCGATCGAGTTGGTTGGGCCGCAAATCATAGGTAATCTGACGAACTTCCTCGATGGCCTGCGAGGCAATCTCAGAAATTTCATCTAATCGCCGTTGCGCGACAGATTTGTCCCCAACTGTTTGCATGGCCAGTTGGACCTGATTTTTGATCACCAGCAAGCTTTGGCCGAGACTATCATGCAGGTTGGCGGCAATCCGGCTGCGCTCACTCTCCTGGCTCTGGAGAATTTTTCGTGAAAACGCGGATTGTATCACTTGTTGTCGTTCCAGCCGGCGACGGGATATATAAATTCGCGCCAACGCTCCCAATAATAGGACCAGTAGCACAGTCATCGTCATGGCAACTTTTCTTACCATCCCCCTGGGTGGACCTTTCAACAGAACCACGTCCGATGGGTCACGGAGACGGATTAATATGGAAGACGACGACGGAACATTCTCGTCGCCGGCATTCATGACAGTTGGCATGCCGGCCTTTGCATCGCAGACACCGGTTATCCCAAGAAGGCTTCCAGGCGCAAATGAAGGCAGTTTGCCGTTGATTGGAGCGTTGGCAGCCTCGAAGATGTTCTGACCCTCTTGTAACTCCAATACATCACCCGCTCGACCGGTTTTTTGTACAAGCAACGTCGCTTCAGCGCGAACCAATCGTCCGTCATATTTACCCGCGCTGG
>JASHVW010000334.1 GCA_030044395.1 Verrucomicrobiia bacterium | reverse complement strand
CGGATGTCCATGGACGAGTTGATCATACCGTTGACTGGCGCGCGTCACTGTTCACAACTCAATGGGGGGGGTGAACGATCCCGACGTTTTATTTTTGCCCAAAACTCCGCTCCGTGATTTGCGAAGTTGGCCAAATTCCAAACGGCGGCTCGTCACTGCGACATTACCTGTAAAAACCCCTTGGTTCCCGCCGGCATTGTCACTGTCACTGTCGTGGTTGTTCCGCCGGACGGGATGTTGGACTGAAGTGGGGTCCAATTGGGCGGATTTAAAGTCGGCGACTCCAGCACCGTATAATCAGCTCCCACGGTGGACGACCATGTCAACTGAAATTGCAACGTTTTCGCGTTGTAATGGCCCGATGTGATATTGATAGACGCCCCTCCCAACACTGCGATGGACCCATCCACGAGCAATTCATTGGTCCAAGTAAGCCCGCTGGGAAGTGCTGGAAGCGTGGTCGTGGCATACTGACCGACGTAGTTCGTATTGGCCAGATTATCAAACAATTGAAAAGTCTGGCCTGCCACCGGTGCGCGCCCGGAGTCAACCACTTCCAGCGTTCCGTTTGCCGAATAATAGAACGCATTCGTGCCCGCATCGAGGGTGATTTCATTCGTGTACGCGAGATCAAATATGAGTGTCCCATTGACCGCTGGATAGTTGGTCGTCAGATTCACCGTATCCAATACTTCGTTGGTCCCATTGATGAATAACGTCGGCATGTACATCGGATTGGTGCCGGCCATGACCCCGTTGCCATACATCGTGATCGAACCATAATTCGTTCCAAAGCCAATGATGCCATCGTTCGTCAGGTTCCCGCCCACAGCCCATTCCTGAACATCCATAATATATAATGAACCACCGCGAACGCCGGCATTGCCCGGCCCATACACATCATTGGGTCCTACATTGTCCGCATTCGTCCAGCCGAGCTTGGCTACCAAAGTGTTCTGGACGTTCGTCAGCCACATGCCGTTCGAGACGATGGTCAGCCCGCCGACAAAATTATTTGACCCATCCATCGCATCTTTGTCCCATAACATGCCCGCGCAAATCGTGTTGCCATAAACCGTGATGTTGCCCACCGAACAATCCCACGCGTTGCTTGGTCCGATGTAGAGATTTCCATCAACGGTGATATCGTCCCCGCACTCGACGTAACATCCTGTATAGCCAGTCGTCTGGTCGGACGGGACATTGGTTCCGTCCATAATAAAATTGCCGTAAATCGTCATTGGCGTGGACGGATTACCGTAAATTGACCCGTTATAAAAATCACCCCAGCCGCTGAAGACGAGATTCCAGTAATCGGTGTGTTTTGCCCAAAACGAATTGCCCTGATAAATCACCGTGCAATTCGTCGCCGTGGCATCGAGCACATCAAGATCGTACGCTCCATATCCCTCGTTTTGGCCGCAGACCGTCAACACCGAGTTTGGCTCCATCAACACTGTTCCTGTTGCGGCGCCGGTGTCCTCGCTGCTGTCCAGCGCCTCGCAAACCGCATTCGTTGTGTCATTGGTGATCGTAATGCCTGTCGTCACTTCCACAAAATCATTTGTCGTTGGCAAAATGCCGTTAGGCCATGGTTCATTTGTAGCAGTCGAAGACCAGTAGCCGCTGTTCAGCGGAGTAATTAAGGCGGCCCACGCTGTCCCGACAAAAAACAGCATTGAAAAAGTGATCAACACCACGCAAGTTTGTTTCATTCTCATATTCGCTGTAAATAATGGCTGATAAGATTCGTTTTCGCGCTCGTCTCAGAAATGGATCGTTGGATTCAAAATTTAATTTAAGCCGAACCCCTCACCGACGGTAGTCGCATGAAGCGGTGACAACGTTTTCTGTCCTCAATTTCCCGGTTCGGTTGCTGAAAAATCGTTTGCAATACCGGTCGGATTGCCGGGCCCGGCATCTGCTGACGATCAGGCGATTACGGCGGAAAACATGATGGATTTGACTCCCTGACTTCAAAAACGAAAAACTCCGCTACAGTCGTTGCCGTAGCGGAGTGTATGCAGAATCGGCAGCTGATTGTATCAACTGGTTTTTGCGGCGGAGCGCAAACATCAGCCCGGCCAGGGACATGCCAGTCAGCGCCAGCGTTGTTGTTCCTATTGCAAACGGAAAAACGCCGCCGGCAGGTTATTCGTAAATGAAAAGGCATTTTGCGGTACCCCATTTGTGGCTGGCACCCAGGGGCCGGTGGTCAAGTTGGTCGTCATCTCCAATGTAATGTTCGTTCCCGCAGACGATGGCCAGAATACAAAAACTTGTCCGCCAGCCGTGGTGACGGCCAACGGCGGGATGTTGGTGTTAACCAATTCAATGCTGTTCAGCGTCATGCTGTAGCCATCCGGCAGCGTTGTGGTCGGGTCCATGCTCAATTGGATGAACGTCACCGTTCCGCCATTGTCCAAGTCGCTCATGGTTGCTGCCGTGAGGGGCGCGGTTTCCGTCACCACCCCGTTGTTATAAACATAGCCCGGATCCTGGTTTGCCTCATTTTGTCCACTGGGGAACCCGTAGCTCAGGTTATAACCGTCGTATCCAAAATATCGCACGAGGTTCGTACTGGATCCCGC
>JASHVW010000333.1 GCA_030044395.1 Verrucomicrobiia bacterium | reverse complement strand
TTCCGGATTGAAATCCGGCTGGTTTTTGTCCTTGTCGGAGATCACCACCGGTTCCATCGGCCACGGAATCTGGAATTTCGGGTCATTATAACGAATGCCCCGTTCACAGTCGGGCGCGTAAAATTCTGTTACCAGATAGAACGCCTCGGTATCCGGTTCCAGGGTGATGAAGCCGTGGGCGAAGCCTTTTGGGACGTACAGCATGGTGCGGTTTTCCGAGTCCAGCCGGAGATGAAACGTCTTCAAAAAGGTTGGCGATTCCGGGCGTAAATCAATGATGGCGTCGAACAGCGCGCCCCGCAGGCATCGGACTATTTTATCCTCGGCTTTGGGCGGGATCTGGTAATGCATTCCGCGCAGCGTCCCGGCGTATTTGCTGGCGGACGTGTTGGCCTGGACAATGTGGTGGTTCAGGCCGCGTTGTTGGTATTCGCGCTCGCAGAAGAATCGCGCGAACCACCCGCGGTCGTCGCCGCGCTTTTCCAATTCGATGACATAAGCGCCTTTGAGAGGGGATTCGGTGAATTTCATGAAGTTTTCCGTTGCAATCGCTTTTTCAACGCGCGCAGCCGCACAAATTGGTCTCCTTCGAAATCTTTGAGCGTGAAATGATGCTCGCGATATTTTTCTAAAAGCTCATCCAAGCCGGTTTGCAAATTGTATTCTAGCCGGAATCCGGGAAACATCGCACAAAGTTTGTCGAAATTTACACGATAGTTGCGCGGATCCGGACCGACTTCGCCGGTGTAAACAATCTTGGCTCCGGGGACGAGATGTTGCACGGCATCCCCGACGTCGCGCACCTGGTAATTTTGATCGTTCGCGCCGATGTTCACCGCCTGATTGTGGATCGTTTCGCGGGGAGCGCCGGCAAACTGTACGAAAGCCCGGGCGATGTCCTTGCAGTGAATGAGCGGACGCCACGGCGAACCGTCGCTCATGATTCGGATGTCACCGCGCGCAATGGCGCACGCCAGCAGATTGTTGGCAACGAGGTCAATGCGCAAATTGGGTGAATAGCCATAAGCAGTGGCATTGCGCAGAAATGCAGGTGAAAAATTACTGTCAGCGAGCGGGGCGACATTTTTTTCGGTTTCCACCTTTGAAACCGCGTAAGCGGAAACGGGATTGAATCTGGCGCTTTCATCCAAATCCAGTGTCTCGCCCTTGCCATAAACGGAGCAACTTCCGGAGAACAAAAAGCGCGGCACCCCGGCCTTTTTGGCGCGGCGGGCCAGCTCGATGGAACCGTCCCGGTTCGTATCGTAAGTCAACTTTTCATCCAATTCACCCATAGGATCGTTGGAAATGGCGGCGAGATGGCAAATGCAGTCGAGCCCATCGAGGTCCCGTTCAGAAAGTGAGCGAAAATCGGCATGAATCTCCTTGTCCGCCTCTGGCAGCGGCTCCCAATGGCAATCATCGAAATAGCCGATATCCACGCCCACCACACGATGACCGGCCTCCTTCAAAAGTTTGACAAGATGCGGCCCGATATAACCGCGATGGCCCGTGACAAGGACTTTCATCCGACTATTTTTACGAACTACTTCAATCGCGTCAAAACCTTTTCGGAAATCTTTGCGCCGACGGCCAGTGAAGCGGTGGCTGCGGGCGATGGCGCATTGACGACATGCAAAATGTCGCCGGCTTCTTCGAAATAAAAATCTTCGACCAGGTTGCCGTCCGGCGTCATCGCCTGCGCGCGCACGCCCGCGCCGCCGCGTTCCAAATCATCCGCCTGAATTTCCGGCACAAGTATTTGCAGCGAACGGCAGAATTCCGCGCGCGACAGCGACCGCCAGATTTCATACCCGCAAATGCTGGGATATTTGGCGAGGAACCTCCACAGACCCGGAAATGCCAGGGACTCCGCCAAATCGCGCATATTCACGTTGGTCCATTTGTAACCTTCGCGCGCAAAAGCCAGCACCGCATTCGGGCCTGCCTCGATCCCGCCGTGAATCAACCGTGTGAAATGGACACCCAGAAACGGAAACTTCGGATCCGGAACCGGATAAATCAGATTGCGCACGAGAAATTGACGGTCTTTTTTCAAGACATAGTATTCGCCACGAAAGGGCACGATTTTGGCCGATGGCCTTTGCCCCGACGCCCTGACCAGCCGATCGGAATGCAAGCCGCCGCATGTCACGACAAATCTCGTCTCGAAAACTCCGGCGGTCGTTTCCAGCGTCCTGCCCCCGGGCCCCGAAATGATCTTCTCGACGCACGCGCCGAGCCGGATTTCGCCGCCGTTCCGCCGGATCAATTCGCCGAGCTTTTCGCAGACGGCGGGATAATCCACAATTCCTTCCTGCGGCACATGGATGGCCGCGATGCCGGCCGCATGGGGTTCGATTTCCTTGATCTGTTCCGGGTTCAGCTTGCGCAGTCCTTGCAATCCATTGGCGTTGCCGCGCGTCCAGAGATTCTCAAGCCGCGGCAGCTCGCTTTCATTCGTGGCCACGACGATCTTTCCGCATTGCTCATGCGCAATGCCGTGCGTCCGGCAAAAGGCGACCATTTGTTGCAGCCCTTCCACCGCGCATTGGGCCTTGGCAGAGCCGGGCTTGTAA
>JASHVW010000332.1 GCA_030044395.1 Verrucomicrobiia bacterium | reverse complement strand
TTGGCCCGCATTCTGGGACACTGTTCCTGCTGGTTTGCGGCCACGGTCCTGGGAATCCCTTTGGCTCAATGGCTCCAATGCCACCTGCACCACCACGCCTTTTACGAACGCAGACCTGACCGCAAAAACTTCTACGAATTATTCCCCGCCTCCAGCTTATGCTTAACTTGACGCCGATGCGCGGGAGCGGGAGAAGGAACCGCGCCGGGTGCCCGCCAAATTAGGACAGTACCTAAAAATGGGGTGATGGAGTGACGGATGGAACTGATGAGACAGGCTCCGTTTGAGCCATCCCTTCGCTTAAATTCAATATACTTCCGCCCTCAACCCCGCCACGTCCCGCACCGTCTGCGCGATGTGGGACAGCGTTTTCAGCGGCAGATGAGTGCATCCCTGTTTTGCCATCGGACGCGTAGCGGAGTAGATTTGCACGAGCGGAATTTGCGCCCCCGACTGTTTCAAATCCTTTAGGCGGTTCGCATAAGCCGCGATTTCCGCCTCGGGCGGCTCGTCGCCGTTGATGGCTGGGAACAGACTTTGAATCACGACCGGCCGACGCCGGGCCAAACGCAAGATGTTGCCCAAAATCTTGTTAAGGGACACCGTTGAACCGCTGATTTTCTTAAGGTAACCCTGTGTGCCCGCGTCCAATTTGGCCCACACATCGTCCTGCGAAATAAGCAGGCGCAATCCTTTCTGGACCTGTGGCTGGTCCAAGGCGGTGGCGTTGGTCAAAAGGACGATCTTGAAAAATTGCCGGGTGGCGCGCACCCCTACCACCGTTTCCACCGCCTCGACGAAATTTTCAGACAATGTTGGTTCGCCGTCGCCACTCAGCGCCACGTGCCGCACCTCGAGCAATTCGCCAGGGAGGTGGGCATAACGCGGCCATTGCCGGAGCAATCCGCTCTTCACCAAGTCGAGCGTCTCGCGCAATTCCACCGCGAGCCGAGCCGAGTCGAGCGACGGCGCACGCGGGGCCAAGCCACGGTCCACTTCGCAATAGAGGCAGTTGAGATTACACCGGGCGACGGGATTCATATTCACACCCACCGACAATCCCCGGGCGCGGGAAGAAATCACCAGATACACGAATTGGTTTTCCAGAAAATCGCGGGGGTAGCCGAAGGCGTCTTCGGAAGACAAGGCCGTTGCGATGTGGTGGCCATTGCCCCCGGAATGCTTGGCTTGATTTGACATAATAGAGAACATTACCGGAGGTGATGGGAAATGCGCTACACGCGGGTTGCCAAAAACCAATCCTCAATTTCCTGTGTTTTGTGGGGTGAAACACGAGAAATACGCGGAACAAAACATCAGACTGGAGAGACTTGACACGAATTGGCGCGAATCAGACAAAAAATTAACTACAGCCACCCAGCCAATTTCCCCACCGAGGGCACGAAAAGCGGCCTCACGCAAGGGACGCCGAGGTTGCAGAGGAAATATTCAAGAAGGGTCAAAAAAAGCCGGCGTTATTTTTATATGGCGAATAGAGATTGGCAGCCCACAGCCCTCGCCAGGAGTAGTCGCGCCGCCGACTCGCGCTCCGGGTGGCCAGGGAATTTCCGCCCTTTTCCGGAATACCGCAAAAAAGCAAAAATTCCCTGTTGACTTAATTTGTGGCGTTTCGTATTTTGGTTCACGTCGGTCGCGGTAAATGTCATTTAGCCGGTCGCCTCTTGAAATTTTCGAAAGAAAAGATTAAGGGGATCGGTTTTTTGTCGTTTAAGGCATCCGGTTGAACGAATGATTCATGCGCCCATGTAGCTCAGTTGGTAGAGCACATCCTTGGTAAGGATGAGGTCATCAGTTCAATCCTGATCATGGGCTCCAGACAATTTGCAGACAAACAACAACGAACATTAAAATATGGCAAAAGAGCAATTTCAACGAAACAAACCGCATGTCAACGTCGGCACGATCGGGCACATTGACCACGGCAAGTCCACGCTGACTGCCGCCATCGTGGCCACCCAGGCGCGCAAGGGTCTGGCTACGCCGATTTCTTATTCGGACATCACCAAGGGGGGCACCGTGCGGGACGAAACGAAAACCGTAACCATCGCGGTCTCCCATGTTGAGTATCAAAGCGACAAGCGCCATTATGCGCATGTGGATTGCCCGGGACATGCGGATTATGTAAAGAACATGATTACGGGCGCGGCGCAGATGGACGGCGCGATTTTGGTGGTGGACGCCTCGGAAGGGCCGATGCCACAGACGCGCGAGCACATTCTTCTGGCCCGTCAGGTTGGCGTTCCGGCGATCGTCGTTTACCTGAACAAGGTTGATCTTGTGGATGACAAGGAACTGCTCGAATTGGTGGAGATGGAAGTGCGCGATTTATTGACGAAGTATCAGTTTCCGGGCGACAAGACGGCGGTGATCAAAGGGAGCGCGAAATTAGCGCTGGAAGGCAAGCCGGAGGGCGAGAAATCGATCCAGGAATTGATGGACGCGATTGACGCGCAGATTCCACTGCCGACGCGGGAAGTGGACAAGCCGTTTTTGATGTGCATCGAAGACGTGTTCAACATTGAGGGCCGCGGCACGGTGGTGACGGGCCGCGTAGAACGCGGAGTTCTGGAACGCATGTCGGATGTAGAAATCGTTGGATTGAAGGAAACGCGCAAGACGGTGGCGACTGACATCGAAATGTTCCGGAAGCTGCTGGACAAGGCCACTGCGGGCGACAACGTGGGCGTGCTATTGCGCGGGACGAAGAAGGAAGAAGTGGAACGCGGCATGGTTTTGGCCAAACCGGGTTCCATTACGCCTCACACAAAATTCAAGGCGGAAGTTTATGTACTTTCAAAAGATGAAGGCGGCCGTCACACGCCGTTTTTCACGAAATATCGCCCGCAGTTCTATTTCCGGACGTCTGACGTGACGGGTACGGTGACCTTACCGCAAGGGGTGGGGATGGTGATGCCGGGCGACAACGTGGGGGTGGAAATCGAACTGATTGCCCCGGTGGCGATGGAAAAAGGGCAACGCTTCGCCATCCGCGAAGGCGGCCGGACCATAGGGGCGGGCCGAGTTTCGGAAGTGTTGAAATAAAAGCAGATTAAGAACGGGAGGCGGCGATTTGAATCGCTCCGTCTCCTTTTTTGTCCGAAAGATTGGGCCGATACGGCAGTAGCTCAATTGGTAGAGTAGCGGTCTCCAAAACCGTTGGTTGGGGGTTCAAGTCCCTCCTGCCGTGCCAGCCTTCGCCGGGCTACGGTTCGGCAGGCCGGCCTTTGCTGGAGAAAAAAAGCGAAGCTAAAAATGTTCGGGCTGCGGCCCGGCAAGCCAGTCTGCGAAACGGAGAGGTGGCAGAGTGGTCTATCGCGGCGGTCTTGAAAACCGCTTTGGGTGAAAGCCCAACGGGGGTTCGAATCCCTCCCTCTCCGCCAGCCTTTGCTCGAAGGGCGGCGAAAGGCGAGGCTGCCGCGCCAAAATGAAACGCAGGCGGGCTGAACCATTGCGTCCCGAGTTGCGGGTCGGCGAGCCAGAGACGAATTTATGAATAGCTGGATACATATAGCGGTTTGGGCGGTGGTTATCGCCGCGATTTTTGCGTACTTGTGGTGGCAGGGACAGGTCACGCGTTTCGCCAATTACATCCGGGAAACGCGCGAGGAATTGAAAAAATGTTCGTGGCCGAGCTGGATTGAGTTGCGCGGTTCCACGGTGTTGATTGCCATTGTCATTGTGCTTCTGGGAGTGTTCACGGTCATTGTGGACTACGGCTTTAAGCAGACGTTCTTTAATTTTCTATATAAATTGTGATCATGCGGAACGAATGGTTCATTGTCCAAACGCTTTCCGGCCAGGAGCAGAAGGTGAAGGAGAGCATTGAAAAGCGGGTCAAGGCCGACGAGATGCAGGATTACGTGAAGGAAGTCCTCGTTCCGATGGAAAAGGTTGTGGACGTACGCGGGGGCAAGAAGACCGTGACCAGCCGCAAGCTTTGGCCCGGGTACGTATTTGTGGATATGGTTTTGCTTGATGAAGACCGCCGGGTGATTGAGAAGCCGTGGTATTTCATCCGCGAAACGCAGGGTGTGATCGGTTTTTTGAGCGATCCGCCCCAACCGACGCCGACCGAAGAGGTAGAAGCGATCAAGGCCCAGATTTCCGCTTCCGAGGAAACGGAGAAGCCCAAAGTGAATTTCGATGTTGGTGAGACGATCAAGATCAATAACGGGCCGTTTTTGAATTTCAGCGGTGTCATTGAGGAGATTGATCCCGAACGGGGCAAGTTGAAAGTGACGGTGAACATTTTTGGGCGGAATACGCCCGTTGAACTCGAATACTGGCAGGTGGAGAAAGCGTAGTTAAGAAATTATGGCTAAGAAAGTGACAGGAATGATCAAGTTGCAGATTCCGGCGGGACAAGCGAACCCCGCGCCGCCGGTTGGTCCGGCGCTGGGTCAGCATGGCGTCAACATTATGGGTTTCTGCAAGGAATTTAACGCAGTGACCAAAGCCGACGCCGGACTGGTGATTCCGGTCGTTATCACGGTTTATCAGGACAAGTCGTTCACCTTTATCACCAAGTCGCCACCGGCGTCCGTGTTGCTCAAGAAAGCCGCGGGCATCACGGCGGGTTCGAAGACGCCGAACAAGGAAAAGGTCGGCAAGGTGACGCGCAAACAGGTTTTGGACATTGTCAAGATGAAGTCGAAGGATTTGAATGCGGTTAATGAAGAAGCGGCATTCCGCGTCATCGCGGGCACCGCCCGGAGCATGGGGATTGAAGTCGTCGGTTAACAACAAGAGCGGGAGAGCCGAAAGCTCGTTTGCACCGCACCAAGCAAGATGCCCAGCAAAAGATACAAAAAAGCGCTTGAAGTCGTGGATGCCCGGAAACTGTATCCGCTCAAGGAAGCGGTCGGTGTCCTGGCCAAGTTTCCCAAAGCAAAATTCAACGAGACCGTTGATCTCGCGTTTCGCCTGGGAGTGGATCCCAAGCAGTCGGACCAACTGGTTCGCGGCACGGTTCCGCTCCCGCATGGCAGCGGCAAAACGGTCCGAGTCCTGGTGTTTGCGAAAGGCGCGGCGGCGGAAGCCGCGAAAGGCGCCGGAGCGGAGTATGTGGGTTTCGAGGACATGATCAAGAAGTGCCAGGAAGGCTGGGCGGAATTTGACGTGGCGGTGGCGACGACGGAAGCGATGGCGGAAGTGCGCAAGCTGGGCAAAGTGCTTGGCCCGCGCGGCTTGATGCCGAATCCGAAGACGGGCACGGTGACGGACGATACGGCCAAGGCGGTGAAGGAAGTCAAAGCCGGTCGGGTGGAATTCAAGACCGACAAGGCGGGAAACGTCCATGTCATCGTTGGAAAGATTTCCTTCAAGCCGGAACAAATTGAGGAAAATGCGCGGGCGGTGATTGAGGCCGTGGCCAAGGCGCGTCCGCAGAGTGTCAAAGGGAATTATCTGCGGAGTTGCACGTTGTCGGCGACGATGAGTCCGCCGGTGAGCGTGGATTTGCGCGAATTTGCGGCGGCGGCCTGAAGATATCAATGATAACGCTTTAACGAACCAAAACTATGCGTGCTGAAAAACAAATTTTGACCAAAGAATACACCGCGCGGCTGAACGCCTCGCCGTTTTTCATTGTCATTGGGTATCAAGGGTTGAAAGTGTCTCATTTCGCCGAATTGCGGAAGCGTCTGACGCAGGCGGGCGCAGAAGTGCATGTGGTGAAGAATTCGATATTCCGCGTGGCGGCCAAGGAGGCGGGGATCGCTGAACTAAACGGCTCGCTTGCCGGGCAAATGGCCGTGGTTACCGGACAAAAGGACATCTCCGCCGCGGCCAAGGCGCTGAAAAATTTCGGCGCGGAGTTCGACAAGCTGAGGCTGAAATTTGGTTATTTGAACAATCAGAGGCTCGAGGAGACGGCAATCATGGCGCTGGCGGATTTGCCGAGTCTGGAGGTATTGCGGGCGAAACTCCTGGGTCTGCTCAACGCACCGGCCACGAAGCTGGTGACGTTGCTGAATACGCCGGCGAGGCAATTGGCGCAAGTGATCAAGGCGAAGAGCGAAAAGGCTGAATAAAGATTTCCGGTCCGGGAGACCGAACCGCGGAAACAAACAAACAACAACGTAAATCGTCGGTTTGCGGGCCGTGGACTGAAATCCGCCGGAGCCCCGGTGGACGACGAGACGAAAAGAAAGGTAGAAGTAATAAAATGGCTGAGATTGGAACATTAGTGGAAGAGCTGAGCAAGTTGACGGTGCTTGAAGCCGCCGACCTCGTGAAACAATTGGAGACCAAATGGGGCGTTTCCGCCGCGGCGCCCGTCGCGGTGGCGGCTGCTCCCGGTGCTGGCGCCGGTGGCGCCGCGGCGCC
>JASHVW010000331.1 GCA_030044395.1 Verrucomicrobiia bacterium | reverse complement strand
GGAGGTAGCCGCAGGCGCCCGCGCGAAGGGCCTGGAAAATTCTATCCGAATCCTCGTACACCGTTACGATGACGATCTGGAGTTTTGGCATCAACTCCTTGATTTTCGCCGTGCATTCCACGCCGGTCGCGTCCGGCAATTGGATATCCATGAGCACGACATTTGGGCTGGCTTTGGGAATTTTTTTCAGCGCCTCGGCGACGGTTGCGCAAGTGCAGACGCATTTGAAGCCCGGGGTCCGGTTAAGAAGGGTTTCAAAGCCCTCGCGGAGGGTCTTGTTGTCCTCGACGATGGCAACTTCGATCATAATCCATTTCGCCCCAGCGGGGCGCGGAATCTAACCGTAGTGCCCTGGCGCGCCTCGCTGGTGATTTCGCATGCGCCGCCAATGGATTGCATGCGCTCATTCATATTCGCGATGCCATCGCTGCCCGGGGCACCCAAGTGGCCGTTCAGGCCGCGGCCGTCATCGGCGACCTCGACGATTAAACGTTGATCGCGCACCGAGATTCGCAACCAGACCTGGCTGGCGTGGGCGTGGCGGACGACGTTGTTCAACGCTTCCTTGAAGGAGAAGAAGATTTCCTGCCGAATTTTGGGGTCCAGCGGCTGTTCGGGCAGGTCTTCAGCAATGTCCAATCCGCAGGAAATCGAAGCGAGGTTGAGGAGTCTCTGGGCATAAGAACCGAAATAGCTGGCGAGGGACGCGATGGTGTCGTTGCGGGGGTTCACCGCCCAGACGATTTCGTCGAGCGAAGTGACCATGCGCAGCGCGATTTCACTCATATCATCGAGGTAACGTCCTTTTTCGGCGCTTGAGGTGGTGGGGCTTTTGACGAGGGATGTCAGCATATTGACCTCGGTGAGGCCGGTGCCGAGGTCATCGTGCAAATCATGGGCCACGCGGGATCGTTCCTGCTCGATTTCGCGGCGGCGTTCGGCGAGCTGGCGCTGGTGGATTTCCGCGGCAAGCTGCCGGGTGCGTTCGGCGACCTGGCGTTGGAGCACGCCGACCCAGGCGAAGGCGGCCAGCGCGACAAACGCCAGGGTTCCAGACATCCACAAAACCTTTTGCAAAGTCCACCATGGGGGTGATTGCAGGACGACGACATCGGACGGGGATCTGATCAAAATCTCGAAAGATTTGGCGCGCCAGCCCGGGCCGGCCATCCATTCGCCCCCGGGTTCGATGTGGCAAACGCCGGTGACCGAGACAACGCTGCCGTTTTCGATTTGGGCAAAGTTGTCCGCGCCATTTGGCGCCGCCAAGCCGGCCTGGAAGATGACATTGCTATTTTGCAAGAGCAGAAATTGCTCATTGCCGTTCCGGGTCCGGTTAATGAGGCGGGCGGAAATCTGGACAAGTTCGCTGTCGAAGATTCCTGCGAGGGCCGCGTCCGTGGTGACGGGCATGGGCGCCAGCGGCGTGGCGGATGTTATCTTACGATAAATGGCGTCCTGCAACATGGGGGTGTAATCGCCCCGGCTTGGGAAGCCGAGCACTTCGACGACGTCGCCGGGCGCGAGAGGCAGGGTGCTTTTAGTCTGGGCGAGCACGCCGCCCTGTGCGTCCTGCAGATACAATTTGCTGGCGGGCACAAACAGGGTGACGGTGCCGGCGACCTTGACACGATGGCCGTAATTTTCCTGGGGAGTGAACTGGAGGAGGCTCCCGATAGGCCGGGAAGGAACTTCAAAGGGATGTTGGGGCGCCGGGATTTCGACCTGCAAGTCCTCACGGCGCGGAACCAAAAGCTGGATGGCAAACAACTGGCGTTTACGGTTGAACTTGGTCTCACACACGCCTCGCACGAGCACGGTGCTGTCGAGCATCTCATCCGGCTGGGTCACCGGCAGATTTTGGGCATAGACGAGGAGCCGTCCATCGCCGGTGGCGATTTCCATCTCGTAGAATTCCGTTGTGCCAAATTTCCACAGTGAGCGCACGACGCCGGAGATTTCGACGAACTGGCTGTCCTCGGTGCCGCTGGCAAGCTCATCGAATGAGACCTTTTTGGGGGAAGGAAATTCGCCGCGCCCCGCGACCGTCATGCGGTCCACCCTTACGACCGGCGCGTACTCGCCGGAGATGGCCACGCCGACAACCTCGACCCTTTGCCCCTGTTCAAAATGGGCTGGCGAAACATTCGTGAAGTACAAATAAATTCCTGCCGTGGTATCCTCGACGAAGTAGGAATAAAGGTCCTTGGAAAAGAAAGTGACGACGCCATTGAGGTGGACGGGAACATTCTGTTGGGCCTGATCCGGCGTCAGGGCGCGAACCTCGGCGATTGAAGTTAATTCCCGATTTGTTTGGGCGAGGCCGGTGAAAGTCCCCAGGGCAGAGAACAGCACCGGGGCAATCCGGCACAAGGCCGCGCTCATTGGCGAACGGGCGTGGCCGGCGCGTTCAATGCATGACGGGGGCAGAACGTCAATCGTTTCTGTTCCTGACAGTGCGGATTCGGTCATGGCGGCCATTCTGGCTATATGGGTTTCCCTACAAATTGTCACTTTTTGAATTTAAGTCAACGGCGGCGGTGTTGAAATTCGAGGGGGGATATTCCGGATAAAACTAGCCACTTGGCTAGCTAGGTATTCCGGATGGGACCGGGGTAAACTAAACGGCCGATTTCCATAGAAACGACAAACGTGAATCAACGAATCATGAAAAAAGCGAACCCGCGCAAAGGAGCGGGAAGGGTTGGCGCAATGTCGTGGATTCGGGGCATCCTATTTAATATGTATTTCTTGAGTCAAAAGAGTCACCTGAAGAATGTCTTTTTCATTTTGGCCTCCATCATTATTTTTTCAAAGGCGACCGTGGCGAACGCAGCCGGCGCGGCATTGGACGACCCGAAAGTGGAGAAGCAAGTGGACGCGTTGCTGGCGCAGATGACCCTGGATGAAAAAATTGGCCAAATGGTCCAGGCAGATTCCGCGGCACTGACCAACCCAACGGACGTAGCGACGTATTTTCTCGGCTCGGTACTAAGTGGCGGCGGTTCCGGCCCTCCTGACGGCAATTCGGCGCAAAGCTGGCTGAAATTCACGACCGGATTTGAAGCGTGCGCGTTGCAAACGCGATTAAAGGTCCCCCTGCTTTACGGCGTTGATGCCGTTCACGGCAACAACCGCATTGAT
>JASHVW010000330.1 GCA_030044395.1 Verrucomicrobiia bacterium | reverse complement strand
TGCAGGAATAAAATCCCACGTTCGCGGTCTGGGCATTTGAGATGGTCAGAGTGTCGTTGGTCGCTCCGTTCAATGGATTTCCGTTATAGGACCATTGAAAGCCGTCTTCATTGGTTGCCACCACGGTAAACGTTGCGTTTGAGCCGATGGCCACCAATTGGTCTTCCGGTTGCAGGATGATTTTGGGGAATTCGGGCTGAAAGCCGTACGGGGCATCCTGGGCGGAAGCGCGGAGGCCGGTCAGGGCGATTGCGGTTGCGATTGCAGTGAATACTATGTTTTTTGATGTGTTTTGTCTGTTCATAAGGTATCAGGTTTTTGCTGTTGTTCACTGACCCAAAATACCTATGAACTTTGACAGCAGGTTTTTATTACTGACAGGCAGCATATACGCCTAAAACGGCAAATTCTGTCAGAAAAAGTAAAAATAATTTTCCTCGGCTTGCGGGTTTTCCTAAAGTGGCGTTCCGTGTGTCTGAGGGACGACAGGCACAAATGACACTGACAAGACAGGCAGAATGCCAAAATTGCATCAATTTGTAGTGGGCGCGACGCTGGCGGTGGCGTGCGGTTGGCTGTTGCGGGTGACGACGCCAGGCGAGCCGTGGGTGAATGCCAGCTACGATTATTTGTTCCGTTTTGGCGCCCGGCCCGTCACCAACGAAGTGGCGCTGGTCCTGATGGACAACGAGGCCTTCGACCACTTTCATCAACAACGCGGCCAGGCGTGGGACCGTGGCATCCACGCCCGGCTGCTCAATAAACTGGCCGACGACGGCGCCGCCCTGGTGGTGATTGACTCCCTGTTCGATCACTTGCGTGATGCCCCCGGCGACCAGGCCCTGGCCGACGCCATGCGGCGGCAGCGGCATATGGTGTTGATTGCCAGCCAGGCGCAGGTAACGTCTCCGGAGATGGCCGGCGCGGAGCCGGTGATGCCCGCAGACCTGTTTCTGAAGGCGGCAGGAACAAATTGGGGCGTAGCGTGGCTGGATCCCGATTACGATTCCATCGTTCGGCGGCATTGGCCGTTTCCATCGCCTGCGGGGCCGTTTCCGAGCTTGCCCTGGGCGGCGGCACAACTATTGGGCGCCAGGCTGAGCGATACGCCGGAGGAACGATGGCTGCGTTATTACGGGCCGAACGGCGACTGGACCCGGATGAGCTACCAGTTCGCACTCGGGCAGCCGAAAGATTATTTCCATGACAAAATTGTTTTCATCGGCACCGAACCGCCGACGTCCCTGTTCGAGGGTTTGCAGGACCAATATAAGACGCCGTATTGGCGCTGGACGGATGAAGCGACGGGCGGTGTGGAAATCACGCTGGCGTCATTTTTGAATTTGATGAACGGCGACTGGTTGCGCCGGCCGCCGGCGTGGATGGAGTTTTTGATTTTGACGATTACAGGGATTTTGCTCGGCGGATTGTGCCGGATGAAACTGTTGACGGCGGGCATTCTGGCCGCCGTGATGGCCATCGGCATTTCAATCATCGCCATTGTAATGAGCTATTTCACGAATTTTTGGTTTCCCTGGCTCATTGTTGCCGGAGGGCAGATTCCCGTGGCATTCGCATGGGCCGTGGCGGTGAAGATTCGCGTGCCGGGAATTTCAGCCGATGTCGCTGAAAGGTTGCCAAAAACACCGGGCTATAAATTGTTCAAGCCGCCGATTGGCCAGGGCGCTTACGGAAAGGTCTGGCTCGCGCGCGCCAACGGCGAATGGAAGGCATTGAAGGCCGTTTATCTCAAAAAGTTTGAAGGCCACACCGCCCCTTATGACCGCGAATTCAACGGCATCAGCCGTTATCGGCCGATTTCCGACCAGCACCCCGCCTTGTTGCGCGTGGATTTTGTCAGCGAAAAGTTGGACGGCTATTTTTATTACGCAATGGAGCTGGCCGACTCGATCGAGCCGGATTGGCAGCGCGCTCCCCAAAAATACCAACCGCACGATCTGGCCGGCGAAAGAAAGCGGTGGCCAAACGGACGGGTGCCGCTGCCGGAATGCGCGCGCATCGGGATCGCCTTGACGGATGCGCTCGAATTCCTGCATCAACAAGGACTGACGCATCGCGATATCAAGCCGCAGAACGTTATTTTTGTAGATGGGCGGCCCAAATTGGCGGACCCCGGGTTGGTGGCTGACATTCGCCCGCTGGACGACATCAAGACGTTTATCGGCACGCCCGGCTATATGCCCCCCCCGCCGGAACTGCCTGGGACCGCCGCGGCCGATATTTATGCCCTGGGCGTGTTGCTCTACGTCATCAGCACCGGACGCGGCGCGACCGCTTTTCCTGAAATTGCGACGACGCTCGTGAATCCGGAATTCGCGGCGGACTTTTTCCAATTGAACGCCATCATCCTCAAAGCCTGCCAGCCGAATCCGGCGGACCGTTACGCCTCGGCGGCGGAAATGCGCCAGGCGCTGATGAAATTGGTGACGGCGTAAATCGTGTGGAAAGGGGCTTGCATCCAAAGGGCGAATGACTATCCTGCCCGGTGGAACCATAGAATTTTCTATAGGTCTCTCAGCACTATGATGTCGAATGGCCAATATTCACCGTTTTACCGGGACCAACTTCCCCAGCAACCGAAACAATTTCTTCAGGAGGACGTTATCAAGACGGCGGAACTCCAGGTGGAGCGCAAGACGTTTATCATTACGCTCCGGGAGAATGTCCGCGGTCGGTTTATCCGTATCACGGAGGAAACGACCCGGCAGCGCAACTCGATCATCATCCCCGATTCTGGGCTGGCGGAATTTGCCAGGGTCCTCGGGGAGATGACCCAGGCGGCGCTGGAGATTCCTGAAGGTGGAGATAACGGGTCGGATGCAACAATGTGAACTTGAGCGCATTTGTTCCGAATGAAACACCCGCGGTTGGGCGAGCTTTGGCCTTTGGCCGCGGAAATCCCGGAACAAATCACCGTCGCTATTCGGCGCCGCGATAAGGCGGGTCCCAGATGACGTCCGGCAATATGGGTTCGTGTTCGCCGCCAGTGGAGGGGTTTGCCTGGATATAGACAGTCCTGAAATACGCGGCATGGCCGTCAAGGAAATTGATTATCCCGCCGTTGATATGACGCG
>JASHVW010000329.1 GCA_030044395.1 Verrucomicrobiia bacterium | reverse complement strand
CAAGCGGGGCGTGACGAAGGTCCGCCCCGCTTTTTGTCCTTGATGAGCCTGCCGTTCACCGTCAAGCCGGCCATCCGGATCAGTTACCGCTTCAGCGCGCCGTAAGGTTTTCGCTTTGTGAATAACTTGGCTATTTGGCGGCAAAAATTGCAAATAATTCACCGCCGATCGCTCTTGCCGTGACCAGTTTGAATTGTGCCGCCATGGCCAATTCAGGGAAGCATTCCCCGTCGGCAATCGTCGGCGCGTGGCGACCGCCGAAAATTTTCGGGCAAATCGTCAGGTGCAACTCGTCCACGAGTCGGGCCCGTACCAACGCGCTGTGAAGCTCGCCGCCGCCTTCGCAGAGCAATCGCCGCACACCCCATTTATTCCGTAACCAGGCGAATGCGGCGTGGAAATCAATTTCTGTTTTGCCAAAAATTTCAACCTCCGCCACCGTCCGCAGCGATTTCAGTCCCGGCGCGGAAATCCTTTCAGTTGTTAAAATAATCACCGGCGAAAAGCGCTGTTTGAATATCCGGGCGTCCGAATCAATCGAACCCGACCCGCTTGCGATGACGCGCAATGGATGCTCGGCCAGTCCGTTTTTCACCCGTTGCCTCCGGAATTTGTCGCCGCCATTTCCCAGAGACGTGCCTGTCACCTCCACCGTCCGCGCGCCGCACAGCAACGCGTCCGCCGTCGCCCGCAGTTGCATCACGAGCGCGCGGTCGCGCGCGCTTCCGAACGGGATAAAATGTTCCCTGGCAAACGCGATCTTCCCATCCGCCGTCATGGCAAAGTTGCAGAGTACAAACGGCAACTTGGGTTTCTTGGCGGGAGACTTGCGGCTCATAAAATCAACATGGCGTCGCCGTAACTGAAAAAGCGATAGCGCTCGCGGATCGCTTCGGCGTATGCCGACAAAATCATTTCGCGCCCGCGAACGCCGCCCGGCGCTGCAAACGCGCTGACGAGCATCAGCAAGGTCGAGCAGGGAAGATGAAAATTCGTCAGCAACGCGTCCACCACATGGAATCGAAACGGTGGATGGATAAAGATATTTGTTTTACCCGCATGAACATTGACTTTCCCAGCGTTTTGCGCGGCCACGCTTTCCAGCGCGCGCACCGTGGTTGTGCCTACGGCGACACAGCGGTTACCCGTTGCTTTTGCTTCGGAAATCGCGCGAACTGTTTCCTCGCCCAGTTCAAACCGCTCTTCGTGCATTTTGTGATCGGACAGATTTCCCGTTTTTACAGGCAAAAAAGTTCCCGGTCCCACGTGCAAGGTCACAAAACATATTTTTACGCCAAGCCCGCGGATTTCGGCGAGCATTTTTTCGGTGAAATGCAATCCGGCCGTCGGCGCAGCCACCGAACCTGGCGGTTTGGCAAAGACCGTCTGATATCGCTCCTTGTCCTCCGGAATTTCGCTTTCGCGTTGGATGTATGGCGGCAACGGCATTTCTCCAAACTCCTCCAGCCGGTCTTTTATATCATCGCTGAATTGGAGCCGGACATATCCTTCCGGGCTTCTTTCGCGCACGACCGCCCGGGTTTGGCTCCCCTGTCTCCGTTTCTGCAAAATAATCTCCGTTCCAATCCGGGCGCTCCTCCCGGGCCGGATCATGGCCCACCAATCATCTGGCGCATTGTCTTCGATTAAAAGAATCTCAAACTTACCGCTGGTTTTCGCGTTGATACCACGCAACCGCGCCGGAATCACCCGTGAGTTGTTCAAGACCAGCACATCCCCCGGTTGAAGGAAACGCGAGAAATCTGGAAATCTTCCATGTTCCAACTGATTCTCCCGCCGATGGAGGATCAAAAGCCGCGATTCGTTTCGCTCAACGGTGGGAAACTGTGCAATCAAATGCTGTGGCAGGTCGAATTGGAAATCCGCAGTTCGCATCGGCAAAGAGCCTGACAGCATTCGCCGGGGAAAAAAAGATTGAAAAAGTGCGATTAAAAAATGGTGGTAATTATTGATATTCGCTGGTATTTTTTGGATTGTGAATAACTTCTGAATAACCGTCAGTTTTCAGACATCATTTTTTTTGTTGACTTCGGGGGGCAAAATG
This sequence comes from Verrucomicrobiia bacterium, assembly GCA_030044395.1. Lineage (GTDB taxonomy): Bacteria > Verrucomicrobiota > Verrucomicrobiia > Limisphaerales > UBA11358 > UBA11358. The sequence continues at coordinate 1,784 of JASHVW010000329.1, read as the reverse complement.
GGTAAAAGTGTATCGTTGTGGGTTAAAAGGCCAATAGGTGTTTAGTTGGTGGGCCAAAGACCGTTTCCGTTTTTGTTGTGAATAATGATTGTTGTGGATAAATGAGCGCACAGCGGACATCTGAACCGACTTATTACAATTCATGCCATCGTCATGGCGTGGACGAGAAGCGGCGTGTTCAAATCCCGGCGAAATGGCGTCCGTCGCAGGAGGGCACGGAGTTGACGCTGGTCGTGTGGCCCAAGCACCAGGCTGGGACCTGCTTGCGCGTGCTGCCGCCGGAGCAAATGGCCAAATTAAAATCGGACATTGACGCGATGCCGAACAGTGATGCCCACAAGGTGATTTTGAAGCGGTTTATCGGCAGTGAATCCACACAGGTGGCTCTTGATAAAGCCGGCAGGGTTTGTTTGCCGGAGGAAATGACACGCGCCGCGGGCATTGAGGATGAGGTGGTGTTGGTGGGATTGCTTGACCGGTTTGAAATTTGGAATCCGAGCCGTTACGAAAACGTCAAGGCCGCCGACGCGGTGCTCGCGTCGGAAGCCTTCAAACTGATGGAATAACCTATGAACATTGGAAAATTATTGGCCGTTGGAAAAAGCATTATGAATGGGCGTGCGGAAATCGCGTACCGCGCCGACAAACAGTTTTATCTGCCCAAGTTTGGACAGAAAAATCCTTTTAACAAGGCGTCCGCCGAGGCGACAACCGCTCCGGCGAAAAATAATCCAACGGAAGCGTCGCAAAAAAAGGCGGCGCATGTCAGTCCGGGCATCGTCACTGACGGCGGCGGTCTGGCCGAATCGAGCGCACTGCGATTGGGGCAGCCGCGCTTCGGCCGAAATGTGCCGCCTGTCAATGGCGCGGAGCTTCGCCCAGCGATACCAAGCGCGGGAATCCAGCCCGAACTGTCTCTGGATGCCGTCAAGGTGGTGAACAATGATTTGAGCGATGCGGACGTGGAAGTGGTGCCTTTGAAGTCGCGGGTGGCCGATTTGCCGCCGCCGAGAAAATCATGGGAAATTTTGGGCGAACGGCTCTTGAAAGTGACAGCGTTTTAACTTTAAAAAACATGCGCGGTGCCAGAGTTCATTCACAAAACAGTGATGGCGGCGGAGGCGGTGAACGCCCTGCAGCCGAAGGCGGGCGGCCGATACGCCGATGGCACGGTCGGTGGAGCAGGGCACGCGCGGAGAATTTTAGCCGCGAGTTCACCGACTGGATGGCTGTATGGGTGCGATCGCGATGGCGCCGCGGTTGAGACCGCGAACCGGCGTCTCGCCGCGGAATTTGCCGGTCGCTTTGAAATCCGCCGCGCGAATTTTTCGGAGATGGCCGACTGGATTCCGGCGGCAAGCTGCGACGGTGTGGTTTTGGACCTCGGCGCCAGCTCGCCGCAATTGGATTGGGCGGGGCGCGGATTCAGTTTTCAGAACGACGGCCCGCTGGACATGCGGATGGACGACCGCCAAACGGTGACGGCGGCGGATATCGTGAACGGCGCGAATGAGGCCGAATTGGCGGCGATTTTTTGGGAATACGGCGGCGAGCGGGAGTCGCGACGGATGGCCAAAGCCATCGTTCACGACCGGGTAAAAAAAAAATTTGAGACGACGAGGCAGTTGGCGGACTTGATGGAGCGTCTTTCGCCGCGGCGCGGCGGGAAGACGCATCCGGCGACGAAAGTTTTTCAAGCGCTGCGGATTGCGGTGAACGATGAGATTGGCTCTTTGAAACGCGGGTTGGAAGCGGCGTTGACGATTTTGAAGCCGCACGGGCGG
>JASHVW010000328.1 GCA_030044395.1 Verrucomicrobiia bacterium | reverse complement strand
GCCGCTTCACTTTTCGGCGGCGATCAACGGACCGTTGGTCGCGCATGGCAGACGGGCGTTGGATTTGATGCTTCATCCTCTGCTTGACGTGGCGTGTGAAAAATACGTTCTGACGCCGCTTGAAGGCCACGTCATTCTGAAATACTTGAATCAAGGACTCCACCGTTTCAATTCCAAAAGCGAACAGGAATGTCCCGTTGACAGTCGAAATTTGATCAAATGGATTGGCGACGCCATGACCTATGCCCGAACATTGGCCGACACCGACGGCGATTTGCTTGCGAAAGTTTTCGTTGAAACCGGCCGATCGCAACTACGAGTAGTGCTCAAAATTCTGCAAGGGGTTTCGTTCGGGATTGAGGAAAATAGTCCGCAATGCATTACGGATGCAATTCTGCGGTGGCATGAAAGTGTGTTTGGCTGGCGCGAATCTGAGTATTACGGCCAAGCTCTGGAGGGGGTTGTTCACTGTGTGGACATGGCAATCTGGCTGGCGTGGGCGCCTGAATTGAGTGATTTTCCCGATGTCAGTTCAAAACGCGGGATAGCAATGTAGCCAAGGCGAATTTCACTTCTTCGTGGAATCAGTTGCCGGATTTTGCGAATTGGTGGTGCTCCGCGTTCATGCCTTTGCGATAAGAATCATCCTGTCTGAGGATTATTTCGCGTGCGGCGTCGGCGTGGGCGTCGTGGCTGTGGGTGAGCGCGTGGTTCCCGCCGTAGTCGGGCGGAAAAACGCCCAGCCGGAATTCATCCGTGCGCCAAGGTTCACCGAATTGATTGCGGGTCGGGAACGGAAAGACGGCGGCAGATTTTACGGGCAAGAATGTCAGGCACTTCGTTGTGACGCGGCACGGCCTGCATTTCGCGCGTGGCCGGATTGTGATAGAGGGAATGTTCGCCGCCTTCGCGTTTGAGCCTGCACCCGTGTGCTTCGAGATGCCGGAGGAGTTCGCGCCGCTTCATCCGATGGCAACGATGGCTTCCTCCGCCTCGGGGTGGCGCTATTGCCGGAAACTCTCGCGCCGGTCTTCAAAAACCAGTTTAATCGCGGCGGCCAGGTTCCGCAAACATTCTTCCTTTGTCCGGCCCTGGCCGTTGGCTTCGGGCACTTCCGGGCAGAAGGCCACGAACCACTTGCCTTCGCGATGAATTTCCGCGGTAAATTCGTTTCGCATTGTCAAAAATCTAGCCGCTTTTCCATTGTTTGACAAGCCGCTGGTTTCCTTGACTCGCTTTTGCGCGTCCCTGCCGCTTTTCCTTTTTCGGTGCTTTCCTTTTTCCTTGCGCCCACGTTCCTCCTTGTTAAAGTGAGTAATAATTCTCCGCCGATCGCGGCGGTTTTCTTTTTTACCAGAATTTAGCATAGTGAAAATATTCAGCGGCACTGCAAACGAAGCCTTGGCTCGCGCCATCTGCAAATCCATTGGCATTGAACTTGGCAAATGCACGATTAAACCTTTCCCCGACGGCGAAACCTTTGTGAAAATCGAAGAAAACGTTCGCGGCGAGGAGGTATTCATCATCCAACCCACGTCACCGCCGACGAACCACAATTTGATGGAGTTGTTCATAATGATTGACGCCTTGCGGCGCGCGAGCGCCAAGCGGATTACCGCGGTGCTACCCTTTTACGGATACGCGCGCCAAGACCGCAAGGACCAGCCGCGTGTGCCTATCACCGCCAAGCTCATCGCCAATCTTCTGGTGGCGGCTGGGGCGAACCGTGTTCTGACGATTGATTTGCACGCGCAACAAATTCAAGGCTTTTTCGACATCCCGGTGGATCATCTCTATGCGGCGCCGGTAATGTACGATTATTTGCGGCGGAAAAACTTGAAAGATCTGGTTGTCGTCAGCCCGGACGTGGGGGGGTTGAAGATGGCGCACGCCTATGCGCAGGTGCTCGAAGCCGGCCTGGCCATCGTGGCCAAAAGGCGCAAGAGCGCTACGGAAGTTGAAAGCATGGCGGTCATTGGGGAGATCAAAGGCAAAAACGTTCTACTAGTGGATGATTTGACGGAGACGGCGGGAACCTTGACGGAAGCGGCGGCTTTATTGAAAAAGAAGGGAGCCAAACAAATTCTGGCCTGTGTATCCCACGCGATTTTAGGAGAGACGGGCATCGCAAGATTACGAAAATCCGAGATTGACGAATTGATAACAACTGATACAGTCCAACGCCCGCCAATTGACGGTGTGAAGGTCACCACGCTGTCTGTGGCGGGGCTTTTGGGCGAAGCCATTAAACGGATTCATAGTAATTCGTCGGTGAACTCGCTATTTGAGTTTAAGGGTGGGCGCACGAGTTAGCGCCCCCGCAACCAATTTAACAACATGAAATCAGTTCCGCTGAAGGCATATCCGCGCTCGCTGACGCGTCGCGGCCAGGTAAGACAATTGCGCGCCAATGGCCGCGTACCCGCCGTCATTTATGGCCGGCAAACCGAACCGCAGAATCTCGAGGTGAATGCCCGGGAAATCGGCGATCTCATCAGCCATTCGGTGTCGGAGAATTTGCTGGTGGATTTGTCCGTCGAAAACGACGCTCGAGCCAAACGGCTGGCCCTGGTGCAGGAAATCCAGCATCACCCCATTGATGGGAAGGTGTTGCACGTGGATTTCCATGAGATTTCCGAGACTGAAAGGGTGATCGTCCAGGTGCCAGTGGAAACCGTAGGCGAAGCCGCCGGCGTCAAGAACAGCGGTGGAGTGCTCGAACACGTTTTGTTCAAATTGAAGGTCCGTTGCCTGCCAAAGGATTTGCCGGAGCAACTCGTCATTGACGTTACAGCGTTGGAAATCGGGAAGTCCATCCATATCGGCGAAGTGAAAGCGCCGGCAGGCGTCGAGATATTGGGCGACAGAAAGATCCCGGTTGTGTCCGTGGCCCAACCGCGCGCGGAGGAAGAAGTGGCTCCAACGGAGGTGAAGGCTGCGGGCGACGTGGAGATGACGAAGGAAAAGAAAGAAGAGGGCGAAGAAGGCGAAGCTCCGGCCGTCAAAGCCGGGGAAAAGACGCCTGCCAAAGGCGAAGCCAAGGTTCCAGAAAAAGGCGAAAAGAAAGCGGAAACCAAACCGGAGGCGAAGCCCGCCGCCGAGAAGAAGAAATAATTTTTGCGGCCGACGCCGCTTTCCCCGCGCGTGGAAAATGTCTTTCTCATCGTGGGTCTAGGAAATCCGGGCGCGGGGTACGAAAACACGCGCCACAACGCCGGTTTTATGCTTGTCGAACGGCTGGCAACGGATTGGAAATGCGGCTGGGCAAACGACAGAAAGTTCCGCGCGCGAATGGCCAAAATTGCCCGGGATGGCAAACGAATTTTGCTCTGCGAGCCGCAGACCTATATGAATCTGAGCGGCGAAACGGTTGGCGCGCTGGCCGCGTTTTATCGCGTGGTGCCTGGCCGGATTTTGGCGGTGGTGGACGATGCGGATTTGCCGGTGGGGACAATCCGCCTGCGGCCCGGCGGCAGCAGCGGCGGCCATCATGGGCTGGAGTCCGTTGAGCACCATCTGGCGTCGCGGGAATTCGCCCGGTTGAGGATTGGAATTGGACGCAAAGACAATTTGCGCGAGATTACGGATCATGTTCTTGGCCGGTTCGATTCGGCCGAGACCGAAGCGATGGAGAAAGTTTTGAAACGCGCGGCCAATCAGGTCGAAACCTGGGTGGACGCGGGTATTGAAAAAGCAATGCAATTAAACGGGGCGTTGGCTCCGCAACTAGAAGCGAAGAAAAAGTGAAACGATACGAAGGCTTGTTCGTCCTCAACACGGCGGGACGCGAAGAAGGCGTGAAGGACGCCCTCGACAAAATATCCGCGGAAATTGTCGCGGCCGGCGGCAAAGTTGAAACCGTGCAAAAGATGGACCGAAAACATTTTGCGCGGGTGACTGATAAAAAGCACAACGCGGGTTTTTACGCCAATGTGATTTTTTCCGGGACGCCGGCGATCATCGCCCAATTGCGCCACAAACTGGCGCTGAATGAAGAAGTGTTTCGGGTGATGTTCACGAGTTCGCCGGAGCCAAGACCCGAGAAATTGGCCGTGAAATAATCGCGATACCATCGCGAATGATATGAATCCAAACCCTCAACCTATGAAACTCTATGGCCAGTTTTAACAAAGTCATCCTTGCGGGAAATCTGACGCGCGACCCGGAGTTGCGCTACACGCCGAAGGGCACAGCCATCGCGCGTTTGGGTATCGCTTGCAACCGCAAATGGAAAAGCGAGACCGGTGAGATGAAGGAGGAGGTCACGTTTGTGGACGTGGATGCATTCGGCAAGACTGCCGAGACTATCGGCCAATACCTTAAAAAAGGCCGTCCAATTCTTATCGAAGGGCGCTTGCGCTATGATACCTGGGAGGACAAGCAATCCGGTCAGAAGAAAAGCAAGCTCGGTGTCGTGTTGGAAAACTTCCAATTTCTCGATTCCGGAGGGGGCCGCGGTGACAGTGACGCACCCCGTTCGCGTCCTGCAGCAGGCGCCGCCCCCGCGGCTGAGCCGCCCGAAGGTGACGTGCCGCAGGAAAGCGACGACGTTCCCTTTTGATTAAAGACACACTTTTGATCCAACGCTCAACCATCAACCGCTTATAGCTCCAATGGCAAAAACTGAAGTTATCCTCACTCACAACATTGTCGGCCTCGGAGCCGAGTCCGACCAGGTGCGCGTCGCCGCCGGCTACGCCCGCAATTATCTTTTTCCACAGCAATTCGCAATTCCGCTGACCGGCGCAAACAAGAAGCAAATCGAAGCGCTGAAAAAACGGCGGGCGGAGCGCGAAGCGCATGAGTTCAACACCATGAGCGAGCTGGCCAAAGGCGTTCAAAAGCTGATCTGCGTTATCAAGGTGAAGGCCGGCGAAGACGGCAAGATGTTCGGCGCGGTAACGACGGGAATGATTGCGGATGAACTGAAACACCAGTTTGACATCACGCTCGACAAGAAGAAAATTTATCTGGAACATCCGCTCAAGACTGTTGGCGAGCACGAAATCGAACTGCATTTGCATCCGGAGGTCAAAGGCACGCTCAAAGTACGCGTGGAGAGCCTGACGCCCGTCACGCTTCCCACTGAGGCGCCTGCGGAGGCCAAACCCGAAGAGGGCAAAAGGCCAAGGACTGAAAAGCGCGGCCACGGACGTCGTCCCGATGGCGGGCCTGCCGAAGCCCCGGCGGGCGACAAGAAACCCCGAGCTGCAAGAGCTGACAAGGGTGAAAAGGCCGACAAAGGCGACAGGGCTGACAAGCCCCGCCAAAAGGCGGAAAAGAAGCCAAAGGCTGAGTAATTTTGTTATCAATTTGCCAGGCCGCGGAATTCTTCCGCGGCTTTTCTATTGCTGCCCCGGGCGCCGCGGTTGGTATCTCATCGGCATGAAATTCTCAAAAATGGAATGATTCTGTCCTTCCTCGCATTGGTTCTTTTTCTACAATCATTGTTGGCCCAAACCAATGCGTCGGTAACGGAACCGCCGAATCCCGCGGTGATTCCCGTCTCCCGCACCGGCTCGGCATTTGTGCGACAAACCCTGGTCCTTGAACGCGCCAAGGAACATCCGGGCGACTATGACATTGAATTTATTGGCGACTCCATCACGCAATTTTGGGAAAGAGCCGGCTCAAATGTTTGGAAGGAATATTACGGCAAGCGCAAGGTCATCAATATGGGGGTCAGTGGCGACCAGACCCAGAACGTGCTCTGGAGGCTCGAACATGGGCAATTGGATGGCATTAAGGCCAAAGTGGCCGTCATCATGATCGGCACCAATAATTCCAAAACCAATCAGTTCACCGAGGCGCAGATTCTCGAGGGCGTTACGACGATTGTTCAGTAAATCCGCGCGCGGCAACCGGACACCAAAATCCTGCTGCTCGCCATTTTCCCGCGAGGGCAGACTTTTAGCGAACAACGCGGCAAAATATTGCAGGTCAACGAAGCGCTGGCAAAACTCGATGATGAAAGCAAGATTTTCTATTTAGACATCGGCCCGTTGTTTATTGCAAAGGACGGCTCCATTTCCAAATCCGTCATGCCCGACTATCTCCATCCGAGCGAGCGCGGCTATGAAACCTGGGCTGCCGCCATGGAACCGAAGCTGGAAGAACTACTCGGCGAAACTCCATAAAGCTTTTGACCAGTGGCCACAACTCTGTTTTGCTTTACAGCGGCAGAATGAACTCCGAGTATTTTTATCCCGTTACGATTGCCCTTTGTCTGGCAGTTGTCATCGTGGCCTATTTCCTCAACAACCCCATGAAGCACAGTGGGTGGTTCATGACCCGCCGTTTCATCAATTGGTTTCCACTGGGAATGACGTATGCCTTTTTGTGCATGGGGCGCTACAATATCATCGTTGCAAAAAACGCCCTGGGCACCCTGATGTCCAAGGAGGACCTCGGACTTATTTTTGGCATCGGCACGACCGTCTATGCATTCTCATTTCTCGTGAATGGACCGCTGATTGACAAAAGGCTCGGCGGAAAAGCAGGCATGATCATTTCCGCCATCGGCGCGACTTTCGCAAACATCGCCCTTGGCGCTCTTACATGGCTGATCGTCGCCAAACATTCGAGAGTGAATCTGCTGGCCGCCTATTCGCTCCTTTACGGGTTGAATATGTATTTTCAGAGCTTCGGCGCCATGTCCATCATCAAAGTCAAGGCGTATTGGTTTCACGTGCGCGAGCGGGGAGTCTTTGGCGCCATTTTTGGGTCGCTTATCTCGATCGGA
>JASHVW010000327.1 GCA_030044395.1 Verrucomicrobiia bacterium | reverse complement strand
TCTGGAATTTGCAAGTCCGGGATACCAACAACCTCTCGATCAGCGACGTCTATAATATCCTGTACGGCCTGAACCTGAATTGCACGAGCCTGACGTTGACGACCAACGTGGGCAGCCCAGGCTCTCCCTATGGTGAATTGAACCTTTCTGACACTGCAGACAGTTCGTTCAACTGGGCAAGCGCAACGCCCAACTTGCGTTTCTTGACGAATAACGGCGTCATCCTGTTGCCTAACGAGGGGGTTTTTGGCAGCCCCACCGCCCCTTACGGCGCGCTTATCAATAGCGGTTTGATTGAAGATTTGGGTTCCCAGATCTGGACCGGCAACTTCGTGGACACCGGCTCTTTTCTGAACTATGACGGCTCCTTTATCCTCGATTCACAGACCGCCACCGCCACTAATTGTACGCTGGCCGCCGAGGGCGATTTGGCCATCACTACCGACGACTTGACCACCAGCAATCTGTTCCTCGAGGGCGACCGTTCATTGACCCTCGCCGTCACCAACTTCTTTACCGATGATGGGGTTTCCAACGGCAGCATCTGGATCGTCGGCGATGCGTCCATTGGCAACGGGCTGCAACTGACGACCCTGCCGGCCAGCAGCAGCTTGCTCGGCACCAGCATCTATGACTATGCCCCGACCAATCGCACCACTCGGAATGTCTGGCCGGGCGTCAACTACGGCGCGTCCAACCAAGGCTACACCAACAACGCGGCTGTCGGCCAGTTGATTTTGGACCCTGAAGGAACCGGACCGCTCACCCAACTCTCTTTCAGCGGCACGGATGGCGCGGGAGCCACCAATGCCATATATGTGGACCGCCTGGTATTGACGGGAGGGGCCAGCTATACGAACCATGTGATAAACGGCCGCGGCACCAACGCCATCCCATCACTTGGATTCAACAACTTGATCATCTATTATGCCGATGCGATTTCACCTACCGTTTATGGAGACGCCTCGCTCCAGGATGTCTCGTTCCAAATCAACGGTTTCAACAATAATCACTTGCGCTGGGTCCCCACGTACGTCGGTTACTTTAGCGGCACCAATATCGTCTATCCCAACGGCACCACCAACAGATTCAATGTTGGCCTGGCCGAAAGCGCGATTTATGACTCCGATGGCGCCGGCAGCGCTGGCGACCCCACTTATAATGTGAACAATCCCACGCCTTTCTTTGTCTCGAGCGAAATGGGCATGGCCGCGCATTTGACAAACAGTCCGGCCAAATCCGTCGCAATCAGTTGGAACACCGTTCCCTTTGCCACAAATTTCGTCTATTACTCCACCAACCTTCTGTCCTGGCAGCTTTTGACGAATTCATATTCGCCAACGAATGGTTGGTTCGTTACCCCAACCCCCAACCCGGGGCCGGCAACAAATATCACGATTTTGGACCCAATCACCAGGCAGCAAAAATTTTACCAGATCACCGTTAGTCCGGACCTTTTATATCCGTACCAGTGATTTTTTAAATCAACGGCAGGGGATCATTTCGCCGGCCGTAAAATGAATAACGACACGGCAGGGCGAGCCGTTATGTCAGTTAGTCAGTGAAAGTCTGTGAAAACGATAATGCAAATTTGCGCAGGTCGGCGGCACCTCAACTGCTCCCGAATGAAAACAGCGGTCAAGCTGTGGATGGTGTTGTTAATCGGCTTGGCGGCCGGCCTCTGCCGTGGCCAGTCCTTTAGCAGTCCCATCCAGATTTCCGGCGATTGGGGATCTTATGCCACCAATAACACTTCCGTCACCACCGGAAGTGTTGGACCCAACATTGCCGGCTTTTCCCCCAATGCCCCCGTCTGGTTTCAATGGACCGCCTCGCATTCCGGCGATGTGGAATTGGACACCGTCGGCAGCGAATTGATCGAAACCAACCCCATTTTCGGGACAACCAATACCGTGGGCGAGAATCTATACGCCGTCGTGGGCGTTTATACCGGCACCAATGCCGCCTACCTCAATCAAATCGCCGCCAATGACGCATTGTTTCCTATCATCAATGACGAGATTGACATTATTAGTCCCGTTGCCGAGTTTGCAACTTATGCAGACGTCATCGAACCATATTATGGTCCCAGCCACCTCCACTTCACCGCCCAGGCGGGACAAACCTATTATTTCGCCGTGGATACACTTGATCAACGCGGACCGATTTCGTTGACTTGGGCCTACGAATCGTCCGGCGTTTTCCGGTTCGCCACCGAAGACGTGGAAGACCGCATATCGCCGCCGATGCCCCTGTATCAAACATCCCAGTCGGAAAGCGCAGCGTTGGATGGCGTAAATTCCGATTCTGCCCAGACTACCTACTACGAGTACAACGCGCCCGGCGTCCTCGTCACCGTCACCCGCGTCGCGGGTTCGCAGGGCCGCGTCTCCGTGGATTACTCCACCGTGGATGGCTCGCATTTGACCCAGTTGCCGCCGCACGACCTGCCGGCTTACGCTCTCTACACAAATATCATCTACTTTACGAATTCCGCTGGCGTGATCCAACCCAAGTTGACTCAGACAAGCATCGTCGCTGGAGACTATTCGTCTGTTAGCGGCACCCTCGTTTTCGATGATGGCGAAATGAGCAAAACCATTCTCATCCCCATTAATCCGCTCGGAGGTTATACCAATAATCCCAACGTGATCACCCAATCAATGTCGGGCGGGTTTCAGGGCGGCCCGGCCTTCACGCCTAACACCATTGCAAACACCATATTTGGTGTGCAATTGTCCAACCCGCAACTGGACCCCCTGGAAACCGGCGAAGTCTCGCCGCCCCGCGTGGACCCTATCTTTAGCATGGCGATGGTGAAAATCCTGAACGCCAATGCCGACCCTTATGGCCCCGATAAGGTGCCGATGGTTGTTACCAATATAACAATGGAGGCGACTAATGTCGTCACCAACATGGTTGATGCCTTCTATCCTACCAACACAATCTTTAATTTCGAAAAAGCCACCTACCGCGTGCCTGCCGATGTGGATGATCCTTCCATTGCTCCTTATGCCTGGGCGACCGTCCTCGTTTATGTCGAGCGCTTCGGAACCAACCTTGGCGCCGATTCCCTCAATTACCGCGTTGACAATTTTCTGGACGACAATATCAGCCCGAATGACAGCAATAATGAATTTCCACTTCAGCCTGCCTCGGATTACGCCGTGCCCACGCCTTCGGACACCTATTATCTGGCGACCAACAACCCGGACTTTGATTTGGTGGACGGGAGCATTAGTTTTCCCGCCGCGCCGGCGGCCGGCTATGATGTCCAGCCCATCTCCATTACGATTCCCATTAACACCGCCACCCGGTTTAACAAGGATTTCCGCATAGACCTCTATCGCATCGTCAACAATGCCGTGCTCATCCCCGGCATGAATTCCGAGGCAACCGTCACGGTTTTGTTCAACGACCTGCATCCGCCGGCCGGTTCGGTGGATGAATTTTACAACGCCGACCTCAACACTGAGATGGCTGTGCTGCCCAGCACCATTCCACCAACAAGCCCGGGCGACAACCCCACCCCGGGCGTCGGCAGCGCCCTCTATCCCGGCCAGGTCTATGCCATCGCCGATCAGACCAATGACGAGGCCCTGATCGGCGGCGATTTCCCAACCTACGATGACACCGCCAGAAACGGTGTCGCTCTGGTTCAGACTAACGGACAACTCGATACCTCGTTCAATCCTGGCTCCGGCGTCAGTGGTGATATCACCCAGCAGGGGAGCGACGCCAGGGTCAATGCAACGGCGATTTCAGGCGGCCAGTATTATATTGGCGGCAATTTCACCGCTTACAACAATTCCCTCGTCAACTGTCTGGCCCGCTTGAATGCCAACGGTTCCCTCGATACCTCGTTCAATATTGGAACCGGCGCAAACGCCGCCATTCGCGCCATTGCCGTCCAGACCAACGGGGAAGTCCTCGTGGGTGGCGATTTCACCAATTTCAACGGCGTCGCCTGCGATTACATTACGCTCCTTACCACCAACGGCGCGGTTGACACCAGCTTTAATCCCACCGCCATTCAAGGTCCGGTTTATTCCATCGCTTTGGCGCCGACTCTACTTTTCGTTACCAATCGCGTCTCCCTTAATACTTCCGGCGCTGAAGATGACCAGCCCATTAATCTGGGATCCTTTAACGCCGGCACGCTGAGAGTCAGTTACAATATGGTCTCCGGCCCGGATGACCTGCGCGTCTATTACGGCGCCAGTACC